>CACXGM010000198.1 GCA_902767075.1 uncultured Lachnospiraceae bacterium | reverse complement strand
CATTCGCAATCCGCTGATTCTCTTTGAGAATCGCTACTTTGCTTCGCACCCCGCATTTTGCTTTGCAAAACGCTCGGGCATCATGTTTGTTCGGGTCACCAAGTCAAAATGTTCGTTCATGCAAGCATGACTCACATTTTTGACTTGTTTCCCCTAGTATCATAGCATCTTGTTCTTTATCTCCATGACGACGTCGAGGTAGAGTTCCATGACGGCGCTGTGCTTTCTCTTGATAGCGTCCCAGTTTTCTTCCTTGCCGTCACCCTCCAGATCCTTTGCCTTTTCAAAGAGTTCGTCAGCACCGATGGTACGTGCGGAACTCTTCAGTTTATGAGCATGTGTGACAAATTTCTTTGAATCCTTCAGATCAATATATTTCTGGAGTTCCTCGGTCTCCTTGTCATACTCGTCAACAAACATTCCGAGAACGCTCTTATACAGTTCACTGTCTCCTGCACAGTAGCCGATACCCTTTTGGGGATCCACCAGATGAAGCCCGGTAAATCCGTCCTCAGACTTGCCTGCGGAAGAAGTGCTTTCTTCCTCGTTCTCCGGCTTGTGAACCTTTGAAGGCGGCAGATATTTCACCAGCATAGCCTCCAGGTCCTTGCCCGATACGGGCTTTGACAGATAATCCGTAAAGCCGAGCTTTAAATAATTCTCCTTTGCGCCTGCTATAGCGTTGGCGGTGAGAACGATGACAGGCACTCCCATGCACTTATGGTTGATACGTCCCAGCTGCTCCAAGGTCTCTATACCATCCATTTCCGGCATCATATGGTCCAAAAGGATCAGATCGTATCTGTGCTGCTTTACTCTCTCAAGGGCCACCAGTCCGCTTTCACCGGTATCGATATGCACCTTGGTGGAACGGAGCAGTCCTCTGATGACAGCCAGATTAAGGGGTGTATCATCCACCACCAGAATGCTGACATCCGGTGCCACAAAAGAAGGTTTATAGGCTGCATAGCCCGTATCCGTAATAGCAGAAAGATCCAGTTCTCCGATCTCCTGAGGATCCACCACCTCCTGACTGATGGTGAAGAAGAAGTTTGAGCCCTCTTCGTAGATACTCTCCACTTCCAGCCTCGATCCCATGAGATCAAGAAGCTGCTTTGTGATGGCCAGTCCCAGTCCGGTTCCCTTTACGCTGTGGTTTCTTTCTTCATCAAGCCTCTCAAATTCCTTGAAAAGCCTGTTCATATCCTCTTTTTTGATACCTATTCCGGTATCGATGACGGACACCTTGAAATCAACCTTTTCATTTGTCAGGGCCACCAGCTCCACCTTGAACGTAACAGAACCCTTTTCGGTATACTTTACCGCGTTGGTGAGAAGGTTCGTGATGATCTGTTTCACGCGGTTGTTATCTCCGTAGAGCTTGGATGGAAGTCTGGGATCAAAATCCAGTATGATCTGTAGTCTGGCTTCCTCAGCCTTGACCTTCAGGCTGTTACCCAGCTCTCTTAACATCTCTGCAGTGCTGTATTCCACAGGGACGAGATTCATCTTTCCGGACTCGATCTTTGAAAGGTCCAGAATATCATTTACGATATTCAAGAGTGAATCGCTGGATATATAAATATCGTTCGCATACTGTCTTACCTGATTGGAAACATCTTCCCTCAGGATAAGCTCATCCATACCCATGATGGTATTGATGGGAGTCCTGATCTCGTGAGACATATTTGCCAGGAACAGTGTTTTGTACTCGCTGGTCCTCTCCGCTTCTTCCTTTGCTTTCTCGATCTGGGCGTACTGATTTCTGATGATCTTTGCATTTCTGCGCTCGGTAAGTGCCCACGTGATCGCCATGATGATCAGCACAGCAACCACGCCCATTCCTATCCAGAAAAGGGATCTTTCGTAGAGCTTTGCATCTCTGTGAAGCACCACTGTGTTTTCCTTTACCACGTTCATGTTGTTGTCCAGAACCTGAATGTGGAAAATATAATTGCCAAAGGAAAGATTGGTGTAGCTCACATCCCGAAGGTCAGTCTGGCTCAGGATGACACCGTCGTCCTCAAAGCCCTCCAGATACAGCTTCACAAAGGGATTGGAAAGACTGTAGTTTAAGACCGCGGGAGTAAAGGTAACTCTCTTTGTATCACTTAAAATATGATACACTCCGCCCTCGTCAGGCTCTATCACCGTATCATCCAGCTTTACCTGTCTGATATCGACATCAAAATCATTATTAACCGCAGAATAGCTCTGCATCTGGATCATCTTCACACCGGTGGCACAGCACAGATATACATAATCTCCGCCCTCCAGATAATTCCAGGAATTTGCAACCAGAGTGGTATTTAACCCCCTGGAGCTGTTCAAAAGATCCGCGATATAATCCGAATCCTTTACCAGATCGTCAAAGGGAACGATATAAATGCCTGCACTGGAAGTGATCCAAGCCTTTCCGTCGCTTCCGATGATAACATCATAATTATTGCTGTGAGGGAAGTTATGAAGCGCTCTGCATCTTCCCTCCTCGTATACGAAAATATCGCTTCCGGTAACAAAAAGCATTTTTCCGTTATGGGAGACGATCCTCAGGATGACTCCTCCGTCCATGCCCTGCTCGGCACCGATATTGCCTGTGATCACACCGTCCTTTATCACATAGACTCCGTCACCGTCGCTTCCCGCATAGACCACGCCGTCCTCATCTTCATACATACAGAGGATCTGTTCCACTTCCATTCCGTCCGGTGCGCCCAGTGTCTTTACGACACGATCATCCTTGATATATGTCAGACCGGTTGATGTGGCAGCGAGTATCCGGCCGTCTTGGAGTTCTATAGCCGATCTGAATTTACTGCCCCTGGTTCCGGTATCCGTTTCGTTAAAGTTTATGACCTCTTCTCCGTCATATTTAATGAGGCCGTAACTGCTGTAGGTGGAGAACCAAAGGTTACCCTTTGAATCCTTTAAAATATGTCTGATCCTTAAATCATTTAATATATCAAGGTCTGAGTTTTCTTCTTTTCTCCGGGTCCTTTCATTTAAGATCACCAGACCGTCATCGCATCCGATATAAATCTTTCCGCCGTCGATGAGGATCGCATTTACCACCCTGTCGGGAATACCCGCGGTGGAGAAAAGATTTGTAAAAGGATTCTGTGAAAGCTTTAATATACCCTGTCTTGATGAAGCTACCCAAAGGTTACCCTGATAATCTTCGAAAACATCACAGAGAGAATTGTTGAAATCATTTCTGCGGACAGTGACGAATCTCCTGCTCTTGTCAAAAAATCCCAGCCCGTTGTCACCGGCGATAATGATCTCTCCGGCACGGTTTTCATAAATGCAGGATGTCTTTCCCACAGAGGATGTATCCCCGTATTCGGAGAGTGTGATCTTTGATCCGGATATACTTCCGCTGTACAAAATGCCATCGGAACTGCCCAGGATCAGATCTCCGTTTGACGCAAATCTCACCGCGGAGAACGTGGTCTCTGCCTCTTCCCTCTCAAAGGTCTGGCTGATGACACCTTCCTTTAGGATAAATACCTTTCCGCTGTTTGACACAACGGCCACACTTCCGTCCGCCCGGCAGCTTATGCTTCTGATGTAATAGAGATTCTCACTTCCGCCGTAGGTGGTGAGAACGCCGTCCTCCGAAAGCACCGACAGATATGAGTTGGTACCGATATATAGTTCACCGGATCTTCCGTAGCACAGGGATCTGACAGAATTGGATCCCAGGCCGTCCTCGGTGGTATAGAATTTACACTCCCCGGTCCTGAAGGAATAATAAACCAGTCCCGCATCATTTGTGCCGAGCCATATGCCGTCACGGCCGTTTGGAAGCATGCTCATGATGCTGTGGATCTTTTCGTCCAGCTCTATCTTGGTGAACTGATTTCCGTCAAACTGATAAAGCCCCGTGTATGTCCCCACCCAGATATATCCGTTTTCTATCTGAGTGATGGCATTTACTTCGCTGGAGCCTAATTTATTCTCCAGATTATAGACGATCCCGTTGTATTCCGATGAATAATCCGCCGCATTTATATCAGCATTAAAGAGCAGAAAACATGCTGTAAAAAGCATAAAAACCAGAGCTGCATAAGCAGCTCCGGTCATAAGCGATCTCTTTATTTCATGCTTCAAAACATGCGGTAAAACAGTAATATCTGATCTCATTTACTTGCGTTCAGCCCCCGTTTTCGCATTAAACGATCTTATTTCTTAAGTGAAGACTCTCTGTAGATAATGTCCTCTCTGCCCGGTCCGTTACTGATCATGGTAATGGGATAACCGATTTCTTTTTCGATAAATTCGATGTAATTGCGGCAATTCTCGGGAAGATCCTCATACTTTTTGATTCCGCGGATCTCGGTCTTCCATCCGGGAAGCTTCTTAAGAACAGGCTTGCACTTCTCAAGCTTTGCGGTAACAGGGAAGTCCTTTATCACTTCTCCGTCCAGTTCATATCCTACACATACGGGGATCTCGTCAAGATATCCCAGAACATCCAGAACCGTGAATGCTACATCTGTGGTGCCCTGAAGACGACATCCGTATCTGGATGCAACGCAGTCAAACCAGCCCATTCTTCTGGGTCTGTGAGTAGTAGCACCGTACTCTCCTCCGTCTCCGCCTCTTTCTCTGAGTTCATTAGCCTCATCTCCGAAGATCTCGGATACAAAAGCTCCCGCACCCACTGCGGATGAATATGCCTTGCAGACAGTGATGATCTGCTTTATCTCATAGGGAGGAAGTCCTGCACCTACTGCTCCATATCCTGCAAGAGTGGATGATGAAGTAACCATTGGATATATTCCGTGATCGGGATCCTTTAAAGTTCCAAGCTGACCCTCGAGAAGAATTGTCTTACCTTCTTTGATAGCCTTGTCAAGGAATGCGGATACGTCGCAAACATAAGGAGCAACCATCTCGCGATATTTATGAAGGGTCTCAAGAAGCTCATTTTCATCGATGGCGGGCTTGTGATAAAGGTGCTCGAGGAGTACGTTCTTAAGGTCACATACTCTCTTAACCTTCTCCTTTAAAAGCTCCTCATCAAAAAGCTCGCTCACCTGGAAGCCGATCTTTGCATATTTATCTGAGTAGAAAGGTGCGATACCTGACTTGGTGGATCCGAAGGACTTACCTGCAAGACGCTCCTCCTCGTATGCATCGAAAAGAACATGATAGGGCATCACGATCTGACATCTGTCACTTACCAGGATCTTAGGCATGGGAACATTCTGATCCGTAATGGACTTTATCTCATTGAAAAGCTTCTCTATATCCAGAGCTACGCCGTTTCCGATAATGCTGGTAGTGTGATCGTAGAAAACTCCGGAAGGAAGAGTGTGAAGCGCGAACTTGCCATATTTATTTACGATGGTATGTCCTGCGTTTGCTCCTCCCTGAAAGCGAATGATGATATCCGCATTTTCAGCGAGCATATCGGTGATCTTTCCCTTTCCTTCGTCACCCCAGTTGGCGCCAACTACTGCCTTAACCATTTTAATTCTCCTTTTGTTTCAATTGTTTTTGAAAAGCCCGTTTCGTTACATTTTCCGAAAAGCAAGCCATCTCTCATTGTACTATATTCTTTGGTTTCTTTCAACATTATTCATCCCGATTGCCGCCTGTCGCAATAAGCTCCTTTGGCAAATGGTCGATGATCATCTTTTCCAGAAGTTTTGAGTTTACGGGCTTTGAAAGATAGTCCACAAACCCCTTCTCAAGATAAAACTCTCTGGCACCGGAAATAGCGTTTGCGGTAAGAGCCACCATGGGCTTGTTTCTGCACAGCGCAAACCTGTCTTTCTTTATGGTCTCCAGTGTTTCGATACCGTCCATATCCGGCATCATATGATCTATAAACACGATATCGTAGTTTGTCTTTTTCACCATTTCCACGGCTTCCGCTCCGGAGAGAGCCACATCCACACGGATCTTTGTTCTCTTCAGGAGACCTACGATAACATTCAGATTCATCTTTATATCGTCCACCACCAGGATCTTTGCCTTCGGAGCGGTGAAAAGCTCCTTGTCGCGGTTTTCCTCGTCTGTTTTCGGAGCCAGGAGCGTTGCACTGAAATCTCCCAGTTCTCCCCAGTCGATTACTTCCTGCCTGATGGTAAAGGAGAAGGTGGAGCCCTTTCCGTATTCGCTCTTTACCTTAAGCCTGCTGCCCATCATGGCCAAAAGCTGCTGGACGATGCTCATTCCCAGGCCTGTTCCTTCGATATGGCGGTTTCTGAGTTCATCGATCCTCTCAAAGGGCGAAAACAGTTTGTTCAGATCCTCCTGCTTCATGCCCTCTCCCGTATCGGTAACGGCTATGTTCAAAAGAATGGATCTTTCATCCGCTTTATCAAAATCGACCTCGAAGGTCACGCTTCCGGTATCGGTATATTTCACCGCATTGGTGAGAATATTTGTGACAATCTGCTTGATCCTTATCTCATCGCCGTAAAGGGTCCTGGGAATATCGGGGCTTGCCTTTATGATCAGATCCAGCCCCTTATTCTTGGCGCGGTTAGATACGAATATTTTCAGGTCGTTTAAGACCATTCCCAGATCGTATTTTACCGGCATGATCTCCATCTTTCCGGACTCTATCTTGGAGAAATCCAGAATATTGTTTATGAGGCTGAGAAGCATATTTCCGGCCTGCTGAATATCCTCCGCATACTTTCTGATATCCGCTTCCTTGCTCTCTCTTAAGATCATCTCATTCATACCCAGAACTGAGTTGATGGGAGTCCTGATCTCATGGGACATGCTGGCCAGAAAATCCGATTTACTCTTTGTAGCGTATCTTGCTTCGTCCGCCTTTGCCTCGATGATCTTCATCAGCTCATCGGAGGATCTTTCCTGCTCCAACATGTTTTCGGTCTGTCTGATCCTGCCGGTGTTCCAGATCAGGAAAAAAGCATCCGTAAGGACAATCCCCACAATGGTAGCCACCACCTCTATGGTCTCAAACTGCCTGACCTGGGCCAGTATCGTATCCAATCCCGTTCCGGTCTTCACCGTGGGAAACGAAAAGAAAACGATAATGGCACTGGTCAGAACTGCGTGGATCACATTTACGACCCTGACTCTGTTAAAGTAAGCAACGCCCGCGCTGAACATGGCCATTGCCGCAAATATCATGGTGGAATTTGCAAAATAGGCTGCAATAGAACCGCAGTAAATATGCATCAGCGTTATCAGAACGCTGACGAGAACATGTCTTTTCTTGCTTATGACATTGATCAAAAAAATAGTGATATACAGAAATACCGATAGCAGAATGACACGCTGCTTAATCCCCGTGCCGACCATCTCATCGCTTGGTATGACCGTCACGAGGGTTAGGATAAAACAGGCCAATATGCAGAGGATATTCGCATTTCTGATGCCTTTAAGTTCTCTATCCATAGCGTGCTAGACTCCTCTTTTGGGTATGACGAATTTCAGCCCCTGACGTACGATCTCCGCCTCCAGCTCAACGGTCGGAAAAATCTCCCCGTCCATATCCACAAAAAAGCTGGCGCCGTTAGACCTGCGGGCTTTGATTCTTTTAGATAATCCGATGAACCCGCAATCCTTGATATATGCCCTGTCTTCCGTTGCGGAGGCACGCAAAACTCCCATCCTTCGAAAAGGGGTTTTGGCCATAACAGTCGCAAAGGTAGCATAGCCGTCATCCACCACATCATTAAGTCCAATGTGAAACCTTCCCCCCATTACAGCACCGTTCCCGAACACGGAAAAAGTACATTTCTCGCCTGCCGTACTGTAACCGTCGGTGCTGATATCAAACAGCCTGTTCGGAGCCAGAAAGGATGCATAGATCGTCGAAATAAGATAGGGCGTACGCTTTAATCCAAATCCCGCATTCTTTATATTCTCACCGATCTTTAAGGAATCCGTATTGGCTCCGAAGGATATTTCATTTAAAGCAATCCCGAGATTGCTCTTTATATAATCCACATACACCACTTCCCCGTAGATAATGGCCCGGAGGTTTCTGAAGTGGGAATAATCATCCGTAAAAACTTTCAAAAAATCGCTTGTTCCAAAGGGGATCATGGTGACCTCTGCCTTTGACAGATCCTTTATCCCCTCCAGCATGTTTCTCATAGTGCCCGATCCGCCGCAGCAATAGAATCTCAGTTCCTCATTGTCGAAAAAGCGGCACAGAAGCTCCACCAGCTCTTTTTCGTGTCCCGGCTTACGCGTGGAAAAAACGTAATAGCTGAGATTCTGAAACTCTGAAAGAGCCTTTCTCAATTTCTGTGCATATGCAGTTTCACACACCGCAGTGTTGACTATAAAAACATGAATCATAGGCTTAAAGTAAAATATTAAATGGAGAAGATCTCCGCCACCGTGAGATCCTCTGGCGTGGTGATCTTGATATTCTCATAGCTGCCCTGTGCTATGTGGATCTCTCCGTCTCCGAAAAGTTCCATCGCCATGGCATCATCCGTCAGATTCTCACACTCGTTATAGATGGCTCTTCTGTAGCTTTCAAAAATCTTTTCCGCAGCAAAGGTCTGCGGCGTCTGCACATTCCAGACCTTGCTCCTGTCAGGTGTCTCAACAACCACCCCGTCCTCATTTACGATCTTTACCGTATCTTTGCTTTTAACGGCTGTGACGCAGGCACCATATTTAAGCACCGCATCATAATTGTTTTTGATGATCTCCTCCGTGAGAAAAGGTCTGGCTCCGTCATGGATAAAAACATAATCCGTGGTCAGGTCCTTTGAAAGTCCCGTATCCGACAGAAGCTCTTCCTTCTTTTCCTCGGACAGTGCCATCCAGTTAATATTCTTTAAACTGACAAGAGCGCTCCAGACGGATTCGTATCTCTCCTTTCCGGCATCAGCGATCCTGGTGACTTTTGTAAAGAAATACTTTGATAAAAGTTCATCCCGCACGAACTCCGCATCATCCGGTCTGATGACCAGCACGCACTCATCAATGTAAGCTGACTTTTCTATAGCCATCAAACTGTACCAGAGTACGGGCTTTTCATTAAGTTCCAGGAACTGTTTGGCCACTTTTCCGCCCATTCGCTTCCCCTGTCCCCCCGCCAGCAAAATGGCGGTGCAATGCGGTTTTGTCGCGTTCTTAAGCTCGTTTAAATTGTTGTCCATACATTATTTTGCAAGGAAGACTCCCTGCTTTTCCCCAATCTGTAGATTCGGAACAGCATTTAAGTCCGTGCCGCTCCTGTACCCTTTTATGAATTCGTAATATCCTGCGCTTCCGATCATGGCCGCGTTGTCGGTACACAGTACCGGCGAGGGGTGTACGAATTCTATACCTTCTTCTTTGCAGGCTTTTTCAAAGGCTTCACGAAGATGCGAATTGGAAGCCACGCCGCCCGCTATGGCAAATGTTTTGATCCCGTATTCCTTTACGGCATGAAGAGAATGTGTCACAAGCACATCCACCACCGCAGCCTGAAAAGAAGCCGCCACATCAGCCTGTGAAAACTCTTCCCCCTTCATCCTGCATCCGTTCAGGTAGTTTAATACCGCGGACTTAAGACCGCTGAAGGAAAAGTCATACTCGCTACCCTCAACCTTACCCCTGGGAAAAGGAATAGCATCCGGGTTACCCTCTTTTGAGATCTTGTCTATCTTTGGTCCACCGGGATAACCGAGGCCTATTGCTCTGGCCACCTTATCAAAGGCTTCCCCCGCAGCATCATCACGGGTCCTGGCGATTATCTCATATTCTCCGTAATCCTTTACCAAAACCAGATGTGAATGCCCGCCCGATGCCACCAGACACATAAAAGGAGGCTTCAGATCGGGATGCTCGATATAATTGGCACTGATGTGCCCCTCTATATGATGCACACCCACCAAGGGTATCCCGGCTGCAAAGCTGATAGCCTTTGCCTCCGCCACACCCACCAGAAGTGCTCCCACAAGCCCCGGTCCGTAGGTCACTGCTATGGCATCGATGTCCTTTAGGGTAACACCTGCCTCGGAAAGTGACTTTTTTATCACCTGGTTTATCTTTTCGATATGCTTTCTGGATGCGATCTCCGGCACCACACCACCGTAGAGCGTATGCAGATCTATCTGGGAATATATGGTGTTTGAAAGAACCTCCCGGCCGTTTCTCACCACTGCTGCCGCGGTCTCATCGCAGGAGCTTTCTATCGCTAATATTGTTACATCTTTTTCCATCATCAGTCACCGGGAACGCCGTCACCGTTCAGATCAACATTGGATTCAAAATCCCATCCGTAGATCTTCCAATGTCTGTCGGGATCCTTTCGGAGAAGATAAATGATCTTCATGGTGTCGTTCTTTCCGTTTTCGTTAATATTGTATGTACACAGGAGTCTCGCAAAGGAATATCCGTCCCGTGTGTAATAGTCAACATTTGTGCTGGACGCCACAGCGGAATTTGTGATCTTTCGCTTTGCGTCATGGTAGCCCTTCACATCCTCTTTTAATTTCAGAAGATAGCTGCCCACCTCGTTAGCCTCCAGGAGCTTTTGATCAAACAAGCCTCTGGCCTTTAATCCCAAAGCCTCGATATCATCATCGGAGCACTCCTCGTTGTAATAGCAGCGAATGATATCGTTGTAATACTTCATGACTTCCTTCGGAGTGGGGGGATACTCCTTATCCAGATTCTTTGAAAGGGCCGCCTCCACCGCAGTCATGTTCTTTTCCGCCCGGCTCTGCTTCGCCCTGCCGGACAGAAAGGCATAGTAACCCACCACGGCCATGACAAGCAGAACTATGATAATTGTAATCCTCGTAGCACGTGGCTTAAGCTTCATTAACAGGTTACCTCAAATCCGTTTATTTAAGTCGCATCATCTTCAAAGTTTAATTCTATGCTCCTGCCATCCTTGGAAATATGAGCATCTTTAAAGATGGCTTTCACAGCGTCTTTGTAATTGTCGGGCCAGTTCATCGCAGGTGAATAATGTGTGAGCCAAAGCTGCTTTGTTCCGCTTTCCTTTGCGATCTGTGCAGCCTCCTGCATGGTCATGTGCTTCTTTTGTCTCGCCTTCTCCGCTTCTTCAGGATCACCGTACATTCCCTCCAGGATCAGAAGATCCGTATCCTTTGCAGCTTCTCTTAAGCTGTCCGTTGGTCTGGTATCGGTGCAATAAGTGACCTTCAGTCCCTTTCTCGCATCTCCCAGCACCATATCGGGAGTGTAGGTGATATCACCGTCGGTTATGGTCTCTCCCTTTTGTAGCCTGCTCCACATCTTAATGGGGATGGAGAGACTTTCCGCCTTTTCCTTGTCAAATCTTCCGGCCCGGTCTATCTCCATGGTGTAACCGTAGCAGACCATACTGTGGTTCACTTTGAATGCTTTTAATCTGAAGCCGTCAAATTCAAAGGTCTGCTCGTTTTCCGTGATCTCTGTGAACCTGATCTCAAAGGGAAGCTCCGGTGCTATCACCCGAAGGTTTCCCACCACTCTCTCGAGCCCTTTGGGTCCTATCAGCAGAAGTGGCTCGGTGCGATCCGAATTTCCGAGATTTAAAAGCATCCCCGGCAAGCCGCTTATATGATCCGCATGGAAATGCGTAAAGCAGATTATATCGATGGGGTTGGGGCTCCAACCCTTTTCCCTCATAGCTATCTGTGTACCTTCGCCGCAGTCGATCAAAATGCTGTGACCGTTGTATCTCATCATCAGCGAAGTAAGCCATCTGTAGGGAAGAGGCATCATTCCGCCGGTTCCCAGTAAACATACATCTAACACTTTAATTTCCTCTGCGCCACATGATCAGCGCATCCTCTTTCGGGTCTTCGTAAAAACCGGGCCGCACGCCCTCGCTTACAAATCCCGCATTCTCATATACATGTATAGCAGGTGCATTGGAGACTCTTACTTCCAGTGTGTAATCCTTGACGCCCTCGCTTTCACCCCATTTGATGAGTTCAGCCACAAGCGCCTTTGCCAGCCCCTTTCCTCTATGGTCCGGGTCCACCACCACATTGTCTATATTCCCCTCGCCGCAGATAACACGCATTCCCGCAGTTCCTGCCACCTCTCCGTCGCATATCGCCACCAGATACCTCGCATAATCGATATCCAGAAGTTCGCGAAAAGAGTCCGCAGACCAGGGATGGCTAAATGACTTTGCTTCTATCTGCGCAAGTCTTTCAATATCCGAGTCCTGTATTGCCCTGATGGAAATCGTCATACCTAAACCTCAAAGTTTTTCGGTCCCTCATTTTCGGCCTGACTTTTTCTGAAATAACCGGGTGCATGATCGTCTGCCGATACGTATTTACCCTCTTTAAAATACTCCGCCCCCAGAGCCGCTATGCTGCCCGCACTCTGATACATCCTGTGGGGCGGTGCAAATCTGTATTCGTTTTGGAGCCTGCTTTCGATCACATCCCGGTATACGGGCACGCCGTCTCCCAGAAAAATGACCTCTGCCCCGAATTCATTCAATTTATCTATCAGCTCATCTATCTGCATCGCGCAGCCTTCCATGATGACCGACAGATCCGGGTCAAATTCGTAAATTCCGGTATATACCTGTTTTCTCCGGGCATCCATTATGGGGCAGATCAGATCCCTGCATCCCCAAAGATTGTATGCCAGTCCCTCCAGCGTGGGGACCTCTATGATGGGTTTATCCAGTGCCAGACCGATTCCCTTAGCGGTTGCGCTTCCGATCCTGAGGCCCGTGTAGGAACCGGGACCCGATGCAATGGCAATGGCATCGATGCTGTTAAGGTCCAGCTCCGTCATCTTTTGTATTTCTTCCAGCATGGGGAGAAGGGTCTGTGAGTGTGTCTTTTTATAATTGGTGGTATATTCCGCCTGAATTATTCCGTCATTCCATACGGCAACACTCGCCACCAGCCCCGAGCTGTCCATTCCTATTATTTTCATTTCTTTTGATCATCCGATCTTAACTGTTATAAATTGCTTTTATTAATCAAATCTAATTCTACTGCTCTGTGAAATTATCCAGAGTGATCTTTCTGTAATCGAATCCTTTTTCGGTATCCTTTTCAATCTTTACAAACACGGTCTCGGGAGGAAGAAGCTCTTCTATGAGTTCCGCCCACTCGATGATGGATACACCCTCTCCGAATATGTAATCTTCGAAGCCTATCTCATCCATCTCCTCCGGGTCTCCCACTCTGTATACATCAAAGTGGTAAAAGGGAAGTCTCCCGCTGTCATATACCTGCAGGATGGTAAAGGTGGGACTGTTCACCGGTTCATCTATGCCAAGCCCCTTTGCAAAACCCTGGGTAAACAGAGTCTTGCCCACTCCCAGATCACCGGACATGGCTATTATGGTTCCGGGAAGAGCCTTTTCTCCCAGCTTTCTGCCGATCTCAAAGGTCTCCTTCGGAGCGTTTGTCTCATATATTATCTCATTCATATCTCTTTAAGTATCACCGCGCCCTGTTAATTTCTGATCCTGTTCTTTCTCGGATCTAAGCCCGATGCTATAGCCTGTATGATCAGGGGAAGCTTTTCCCCTGCCTGTGATCTGGGCACAATGGTGGCATTGTATCTGGTGGTATAGATGATAATGCTCCTGCCGGTAGACACAGCCTTTACGATATCCTTCCATTCAAAGGTTGTGCTGTTTTCTCCCTGGCTGACGGTGAGCCCCGTATCGTCAAAGGTATACTTAAGAGGCTTTTTCATAGCGGGGGACAGGTTAAAGGTCTGGTGAGATCTAAAGAGCAGCACCAGGGGTGTGTACGCCACCAATATGGCTCCCACTATAGCCAATATCCAATACTTTGCATATATACCGTAGACCACTCCCACCAATCCGACGGCTGTTGATAAAATACCTGCCACATTTGAATAGGAATGCTTTAAATTAAAATCATACAGATCGCCCGGAGTGAGCGAAACTTCAACCTCTACCATATATTCCACTTTCCAAAAAAACCACCACAAGACATAGTTGGGCATTTTTTTACATATAATCAATTTATTATAAAATTTTTTGCAAAAAAAAGCAATCCCCAAGGGGCTTTGCGGTATTGCAAAGGTCCCTGTGAGGATCGCTGTTTAGTTTTAAAAAATATCTATATCCGTTTCCTTTAGCTTATGCTGATACGGATTCTTTTTTCCTGTTTGCCGCAGGCTTTCCCGTTCCCTTGATGATGGGGCTTAAGGGCTTGTATACCAGCAGTACGATCAGGGAGTTTGCAGCACCCTTTATCAGGTTAAGTGGTGCCACGCATGCGATAACGAAGCTTACGATGCTCTCGGGGTTCACAAGCTTGTTCACCTCAGCACCCATAGCCAGGATAGCGTCAAGAGGCATTCCGTAGAGCTTTGCAAAGGCGGGCAGCAGATAGATCGCATTGAATGCGGTTCCAAATACTGTCAGGAACAGTGTTCCGCCGATGCAGGCGATGATGGCTGCCTTTTTGTTCTTTTTGAAATCATAGATAACGGATGCGGTAACAACAAAGCTGCATCCTACCGCAAAGTTTGCAAGTTCACCCACAAATGCGGTGCTGGTACCCTTTATCAGAAGCTTTAAGAGTATCTTGATAAACTCCATCATAACGCCGGCTGCAGGGCCGAAAGCAAAGGTTCCCACCATGATGGGAAGTTCACTGAAGTCCAGCTTGTAAAATACAGGTGCAAAGGGCATGGGGATCTCAAACATCATGAGTATGGTTGCGATAGCGGAGAACATTCCCACTATAGCCATCTTTCTGGTGGTGAACACCTTTTCGTTTACACCACGGCGCTTCTGAGCAAGCTTTTCAAGTCCGTAAGCCACCAGGAACAGTGCCACGATAATGCCCAGGAAGCTGAGCACAAAGCCTACGTTTTTGCTGAATGCCGTTCCCAGTTTTGTAAAATGTTCTGTGATTTTCCCAAAAAATTCTGTCATTTTTTCCTCACTTTCCGGCTTCGTCGCCTTTGGGATGCGATGAGCCCTGTTTTTGTGTGGAAAATTCTTCGGGGATATTCTTTATACGCTGTGTCTGCCCTTCGTCTGTATTAAGGAAGTTCCAAAAAAAGCCCGAAGCAAAACACTTCGGGCATAGCAAACAAAACGAGTAAAGATATATCCGTTTCTTCTTTCATCCGGACTGTAACCGTTGGTTTCGGAGTTTCACCGAATCAGCTATTCGCTCGCGGACTGTACCGCCAGTGGGGAATCGCACCCCGCCCTGAAGAATTTCCTTATATGCGCCTTTTATCCGGCACAAGATGAATTATAAACACGCCTTCTATATGTGTCAAGCGGTTTTTATTATGGTGTGTTCCGCCATGGATTTACAGCAGATCATTTTAATAATCCGTATACTTCCTGGTGTCGCCGTCCTCGATAAAGGGAGGGGGATCCGGTATTCCCGGCATTCCGATGTAGTACCCCTGGGCAAGATCGATCCCGTATTCCTTTAACATCTCGTACTCGACCACATTTTCAATGCCTTCCGCAAGTACCTTAACATCCCTGTCCTTCAGCATTCCGATCAGAGCCTTTACATACTCCGTTCTCTCAGGGCTTTCAGTGAATTCGTGTATGATGGCGCGGGATACCTTTACAATATCCGGGCCATAGAAAAGCACGGAGTTTACGTCCGTATTCAAACCCTCTCCGAAAGCATCAAGAGCGCACATCATGTCATGCTTCAGCATAAATCTCTGCTTGGTAAACCAGGCAGCCTGATCACAGAAGGGATACTCAACTATCTCCACAACAACCCTTGCCAGGATCTCCTTGCCGCAGTTTTCGATATATGCCAGAGATTCCTCCCCGGTAAAGGATTCATTGGGGAAGCTGTTTATAAACAGATATCCGGGGATACGCAGATCGGCAAAGGTTTTAGTGGCGTTAAAAAATGAGTCGAGCTCGATCTGGTGCGTTCCGCCCATGGCAATGCGGGCATTTATATAGCTCCTGGTATCCATTCCGTTTTCCGGGCGGATCAGGGCCTCATACCCGTAGGTACTGTTGGTCTTGACATTCTTGATCTCCTGAAAAACGTAATTCATGGGATATATGTACATTGGTTTTACGATCGACACTTATTAAACCGTCCTTTCCCACTCTCCGGTAACAACCTTCGGATTCATCAGGTCCAGATAAAACTGCACATAACTTTCCTGCGCAAAAGGGAATACCCAGAACAGTCCCACACCGAAGCTGAGGATTCCCAAAATATAATAGGGAAGCAGACTGAGCATCAGCCCAAACAGGCGCATACGGTTCCCGTTCATCTTGTTCCATGAAGCCTTCACCGCATCCCAAGCGGAATACTCCGGGAAATCTGCCATGATATAATAGGTCATCTTCAGACTGATATCAAAGAAAATATACAGGACAAGTCCCACTATCACGCAGGGTATCATATATACAATGTACTTTGTATCCTTTGTATTTCTGTATATATCGAAGACGATCTGTGCAGGCAGGATCGAAAGGATCAAAAGAATATTTACATAAAATGAAGCGGTAAAACTCTTTTTAAAGTCCTCTCTGAAAGCATAGAATACATCTGAGACTCTGGGACGTTGCCCCACTCCGATCTTGAGATAATAATAGCTCATGCCCATTGAGACCACTCCCAGAACGATGGTGAGAACAGCACTGATAATGAGCTGAATGAATTCAAGAACTAATGTTGCAGACATATTTACCAGATTGCTCCTGATAAATATCCCTTCAAAAAAAGCACTTACACCTGTAGCTATCTGAGACAGAGCCCAATACAGTCCCAAATAGAGGAATGTTGAGCCCACGGTCATACCGTATTTTCCATTTAGAAAGCCCTTGGCATTATCCCTAAGGACAGCCGAGGGCTGATAATGCTTAGCCATATCAAAAAACCTTTGCCTTGTGTTTCTTAAAGAATTTCTATACCGCGTAATCGGCGTTCATACCTTGATATTTCAGCCTGTCTGCGGATTTCAGATCCTTTTGGTAAGGATTCTCTTCGTTGTAATACTTGATCTGCGTGTTTGTGGTGCCGCCGGAGACATAGGTGCGTCCGCACTCGGGACAGACTGCAGTATGCAATGTCACGGAAGCACGTATAACCTTTCCGTTGTTCTGAGCAGCCTTTTCATACGCATTTACCACATGCTCCTGCTCATGTCCGCGAACCTTTGCCGCAGCTGCGGAAGGAGCTATCCTCTGAGCGGATTTAAAGGACACCATCTCATTTGAACCGTCCTGATACTTTCGATTCTTGCAAGTCTGGCATTCACACGAAGGGTCATCTATATGCCCTTTTGAGCGCATCTTTCCGCTCTTTTTATCATCTTCGTCTTCCTCGGATGTCCAGGGTAGATTCTTAAGCTGCTCCTTTTGCTTTTCTTCCGCACTTTGAACAGCGGAATCGGACTTTCCAAAGTTTAAATAGTCCGTTCCCACTCCGGGTCTGTAGGAATTAAATCCGTTTCCGTATGCAAATGAATTGTAATTTGTTCCAATCATAAGCATTACCTCACGTTCTATCTACTGATAGAATCGGAGCCATATAAATAATCCTGGAGAGTACTGTAATTGCTGAAATCGTAAGTACCATTCTCCATCTGTTCGTACATTTCATTGTACTGCTGAATGAGGGTGCTCAGCGGTATCCGACTGAAGGTGGTGATCAAAACGGATGCCGTCATGAATACTCCGATCAAAAGCCCGACCGTAGATGTGATGACACCTGTCCTTGCACTCTTCGGTGCGTTCTTTCCCCTGCGCGAGCTCAGCATCCCCAGAATGCATCCCACAGCACCCACAGGTACCGCAAACATGGAAAAGATCGCGCTGATACCTAATCCGAGAGATATAAAGCCGCATATGGCCGAACCCTTTGCCAAAGAACTGTTTGTCCCCATGGGATTGTCCGGTGAGCCATAGAACCCATTGTTTGAATTTTGTCCGTAATTATCCTGGTACATACCTATAATGTATCATTTTCGGACTTCAATATCAATT
>CACXGM010000197.1 GCA_902767075.1 uncultured Lachnospiraceae bacterium | reverse complement strand
TTTCTGATGTCTCCTCTTTTTTCAAGTCCCAGCTTTTCCTTTACCGCTGCAACCAGCTTCTTTGTATAGGGCATTGAAATAAAGAGTATATCGCATATCTCTCTGTCTGATCGAAACTCTGCCATCAGCTGTGCCACATCCAGTTCTCTTTCCGTGAGCTTTTCCGGGATGGCATCTATGAGCTCCATATCAAGCTTTCCCTTCATCTCCCTCTCGGAATACAAGTCTATATAATGCTGTACCCTGGCCAGCAGGACCTTTCCCGCTATGGGCTTTTTCAGATAATCCACCACATCGGAATTCAGTCCCTTTAATTCGGCACCCTCATCAGTCATTCCCGTCAGGAACACGACGGGGACATCCTTTAGCCGGCTGTCGGATTTGATCCGGCTCAGCACCTCATATCCATCCATTTCCGGCATTGCGATGTCCAGAAGTATGAGTTGAGGCAGGGGGGCGGCTTTTAAGACATCCAGAGCCTCTTTCCCGGAAGCGGCACAGACCACATCATATAATGCTTCCAGCTGCTTGCTCATGAGAAGATGTATCTCTCTGTCGTCATCAATTATCATTACCCTGTTCTTCATAGGCATTGTTCCTTCCGTCACGAAGAATACTTATTCCCTCCCTGACTCTTTGGTATTCCTTTATCAGCAGATCATGGGCACAATCCGAATACTCATCATCTTCCCTGAGTTCCACCGCTTCCGCAATATCCGAAAGCAGCCAGGCGCCAATGCCCTTTGCCACTGATTTGACCGAATGTACCTGTACGTAGTATTCTCGGCTTCCCTTGTATTTTTCAAGAAGCTTTATGGTATTCGGTGCACATTCATCAAACAGAGCCGTCCTCATCAGGAACTCTTTTGTATCACCTGCATTGTAATCAAGGGCCAGTCTGATATTGATCCCATAGGGCGAAAGTCTGTCCTGAAGAGCGGTGATATCCTCATCCGCCACACCTTCATCACGGTCCTCCTCCATGGTAACCACCTTATCCGGTGCGAACTTTTCTATGGTCTCATAGAGCTGTGAGGAGCTGACCGGCTTTGAAAGATAGCCGGAAAAGCCCATATTTAATACCTTTTCCTCCACACCCCCTATTATCTCTGCCGTAAGAGCAACCACCGGGGTATCAAACCCGGGATACTCCTCCATTATTTTTTCAAAGGTCTCCGTTCCGGACATCTCCGGCATTCGCAGATCCATCAGGATCAGGTCGTAGCGCTTAATATCTATCATCTCCAGAGCTTCCTGTCCGCTTTCCACATCATCGACACTGATGAGCAGCGGATCCAGAAGCTGACTGATGACCTTTCTGTTGTAAAGATTGTCATCTACCACTAATACCGTGGCACCGGGAGCAACCTTTCTGATGCCTTTACCGTGTTTACTGTTTTCTTCCGCATGCCATTCCTCTCTGGAGCCGATAGGCGTTGGATCTTCGATCTCCTGTGGAAGCCTTGCTGTGAAATTACTTCCGATACCCACTTCACTCTCGCAGGTAACGGTTCCTTTCATGGATTCCGTTAGTTCGTTGACGATGGCAAGCCCCAGTCCGCTTCCCTGTATGGCTGTTTCTACGGAGCCTCTCTCAAAGGGTTTGAAGATCTTCTCCAGATTGTATTTTTCTATTCCGCTTCCGGTATCTATTACGGATATCAGGAGGCATTCATCTTTATGATCAAATCCGTATTTTAAAATGATATTTCCGCTTTTCGTGTACTTAACGGCATTGCTCATTAGGTTATCCACGATCTTACGAAGAGCAACCCGGTCCCCTATGAGTTTTGAAGGTATGTCGGGCTCGTTATTCACAATGAAATGTAGTCCGGCCCGTACCACCATGGGCTCCCAGCTTTTCTCCAGATCAAAGAAAAAAGAAGTGGTCTTGTAGGGCTGGGGGTATAATTCAGCCCTGCCCGCTTCGATCCTGGAAATATCCAGCATATCATTGACCAGTGACAGAAGGATCTGAGCTGAATTGTTACTGTCCTCCACCCATTCTCTGATCTCCTTTGAAGAGGTATTCTGGACGATCAATTCATTCATAGCCATTATTGTATTTAAGGGAGTCCTGACATCATGGCTCATCCTGGCGATGAAGTCGGTCTTGGCTTCGTTTGCTTTCTCCGCACGGATCCTGGTCTGCTCCAGCTCGATCTGCTTCTTCCGATAGATCCTCACCTCAAAATATGCGGTAGAAGCCAGAACAACGGAAGAGATCACGACGGAAACAATGATATCCAGAACATAATCCGCCTCATTGTAATCAAGGAGGGAATCGATGGTTTCGGGGTTGTAATATGCGAAAATGCATAAGCCCACATACCACAGCAGTTCAAAGGTGACCAGGATGGGCATTACGACACCGTTTAACATAAAGGCCGTAAAGACTATGGCCATTACGAAAAATAGAGGAATACCGCTCCTGTATCCGCCGGATGTAAAAAACAGATATGAAAAAAGTCCAATGAAAACCACGAACACAGTGATGATCATGGGGAGCCTGTACTGCCCCGTCCTGTGTGTGTAGATGATCATTGCCACGGAGAAGGACACGCCTGCCACTATGATAGACAGGAAGTTCCAAAAACCGAAGCCCATGGCAAGATTATAGAATGCGGTAGCGATACTGGTGATGATACCACCCACCGCAATGAGTCTGAATATCGATAAATGAATATCCTTTTCGCGAGGCAGAAAAAATCTTAAAATTCGCGAAAAAAAACTTTTTCTGTCGTTCACCTATAATTCCTCCATGTGCGCCATGATAGGATTATAATATGTGAACGGCAGAAAAAGTAAGATACTAAAAGTATAATATCTG
>CACXGM010000196.1 GCA_902767075.1 uncultured Lachnospiraceae bacterium | reverse complement strand
ACAGTCATTTATGTATTTTTTTACTTGTCGGGGTGTTTCGGACAAATCAAAATCTTCACCCAATATGTCAGGAAGGTTTTGCTCATATTCGGTTCTTATGGTAAATAAAGGATGAATGTTTTCTTTTATGTTATGACAATCAATTCTTCTTATTATATTGATAAATTGATTGTGTTTGAGTATTGTATTGATCTGATCAAGAGTTAATGTGAGGGAAGATTGATTTTCAATTAGGGATTCGGAGTATGCATAATCCACAGAATCCAGATAATCAAGAGCATCTGAGGTTACATCAGGGAAATTTAACGCACGTGTGAATAATCGATCTTTAATTGCTCTTATTGTGTTAAATTCAAATTTGTGGACAGGATCGGATGGAACAAACAGTTTACTCTGGTACCCCATCATCCTATAGACTTTTTCAGGGGTGACAATCTGCTCTTCTTGAGCAAAACAGAAAATCTCGTTCGCTCTATGAAAAGAACCGTCTATAGTATAAAACAGAGGCAGTTCCAAGTAATGCAAACCCTTAAATGAATCCTGTTCACTCAGGCATGTTTCTTTTCCGTTGTTAGGAGCAAATATGCTTTCTCTTGATCCGGGTAGATATTGTACTATTTTTTCTTTGACAACCGTCCGCAAATCGAGGTAAACGAAATCAATCAATCTGGACAGATGAGCACTTGCCTCCTGAAACCACACGCTCTCGCCCATGGTTTTGTCTTTAGGATGTGGATCAACAAATTCCCGGGATGTATCAAGTTTGAACGGAACGTGACAAACCATTGGAACTGTAAATTTTAATTGTGTTGGAAGGAATGAATATAAAGAACCTTTTCCGACCTCTGAAATATACTCTGAGTTTGGAACAACAACCTGAAGGTTCATGGCTTTTCCGTCAGGGAAACCCACTTGAGTATCATTTCCGTAACGTGACTGACAGGCTTTTCTACTGAATATCACAAAACCCGAATAACGAGAGCCGCGGAATTGTTTCTTTATATCCTTTTTGATACCGTTTTCATAGTCATGTAGATATACTGAGACATCAACATCGCGTTCGATATTCACTTGATTCTGGTTGGAAACTCTGGAACGGGAAACATGAAACTCCATGCTTCTCCTGTTATCAGAGTACAGCTTGAGTGATGTCAACTTGTTGAGAAAGAGCAGTGGATTTCTGCTGAATAGCGCGTCTTCCCGACAGTATTGGTTTTTTATATCTTCGTAAATCTTTTGTGCGCACCCGGGGACATACAAGGTCATTTTTGTTCCGGGATAAAACGCATCAGAACAGTAAGTAGGCATGGGAACAGTGAAATTATCCTTGTGCAACTCAAAAGAGAACCATCCGCTTCGGATCAATACCTTATGAGCAACTCCAAAGACTGATTTGAAACCGATTCCTTTTTCGCCAATTTCGGTTTTTGAAGAAGAAACATTTTTAGCGGCTTCGGCAATTCCAGTGATCGCGAAGACATTGAATGGCGTAAACCCAACCTCGTTATATGTCAAAACGATTTCGTCATTATTGAAATCAAAACGCATGTCAAGCTTACAATCGTCAGGAGAATTATAATCACAGTCGTCAACATTTTGGATGAGTTCAAAGATAAAACGTAGGTTGTTTGAATAAACGCCGTCTTCTCCAACGGAAAGAAGCGATTTTAACAATCCAGGATAGTTTGTACCATGCCGTTTATCGTTTTCAGCTACAGATTCTCTTAGTTTCCGTAATAACTCAATATAAACCCTTCCATCTTCGGATGAAGAAATCTCTTCCGGAGAGACGTTTTTCAGACCATCCAAAAGATCGTCAAGCTGTCTGTTGCTAAGATCACGATAGTCCATGCGTTCATATTGGTCCTTTATTTGAAGAAACTTGCCCATTCTCATCCCTCTAAAACTTTCAATACCCCATTTACCAACAAATTTGCGTAAATCTCTGCGCGGTCAGCGGTTTCCTTGATTGCCGCGACCTTTTTTTCATAGTTTTCCCGAACGGTTTCGAGTTCACCTTGCCGCATTCTCCTGATATTCTCATCAACGGCATCTCTGATTTGTTGTTCCAGGGACCGGACGCGATTCCGATGGGTGTTTGCAAGGCTCTCCAGTCTGAAAGCCATAGTTGTTCTGACGTTTTGCTTGTGCGCTTCTCTTTCCTCCTGCCACATCCGAATATGCTTGTCCTCCAAAGCTGT
>CACXGM010000195.1 GCA_902767075.1 uncultured Lachnospiraceae bacterium | reverse complement strand
TTCCTCCGCATGGGAAGGTCCGGACAATGCTGCAACATCAGCCTGAGGTATCTCATCGGAAATGATATCCGTCTGAGTCATTAAAGTACCTTCCTCAATGCCCTTTGCAACAGCCACGATCTTTTGACCCGGTGCTACAAGTGATGAGATCTTGTTTGCCGTTTTTCTGGTAAAGCTGCTGGCAACAGCCATGACTAAAAGATCCGCGCCCTTAACAGCTTCCGCATCATCAAGAGTATATGTGATGGTATCCGCCAGCACCACTCCGGGTAATCCGGGATGTGTATGTGTTTCACTTAATGTTTTGATCTCTTTTTCAAGTGCGGACCAAACCTTTACGGTATGTCCGTTTTTGTTCAGCAATTGTGCAATGGCGATACCCCATGTACCGCCTCCTAGGATAGTAACATTTGCCATAATGGTTGTTCCTCCTATTTTTCCTGCTCTTTCTCAGCCTGCTTTGCGGCCTTTGCAGCATTGTAAGCATCTCTGTGCTTCTTAACAAGATAAGTCTTGTTCTCCTCGCCTTTAACGAGTCTGACGATATTCTTTCTGTGAAGGAATATTGCCAGTGCCGCAAGTATAAACATTATAACATAAATCTCTATCAATATGTTCTGATCATAGACCTGTCCGTCAAAAAGCCCGAACCACTGCATCTGTCCATAGAGGATAAACTCAGCAAACAAAGCAATATAAACAAGCATCGATCCCAGTGATACATAATGTGTGGTGAGAAAGGGGATCAAAAATACAAAAAATGTAATTATAAAGATCCAGGGATTAAAAAAACAAAGTCCGATGCAATAGCCCGCAGTGCATGCTATTCCCTTTCCCCCTTTAAAATGCATATAAAAGGGAAAATCATGTGAAATAACTGCACCCAATGCAGCATACATGCAAAGAAGCAGTTTCATATCCGGATACATCTTGCCGAAGGTAAAATAAACTATCATCATTGCTGCAAGGGTCTTTAAAGCATCACCGGCAAGAACCAGCATGCCCTGCCCTGTTCCCAGTACTCTCACGGCATTGGTTGTACCGGAATTTCCGCTTCCGTAATTGCGAAGATCTATCCCGTTTGCCTTGCCTACTATATAACCGGTCTGAAACAGACCGAATGCAAGACCTATAAGTAATGAAAAGCATCTAACCGCGACTATCATTTTCGCCACGCTCCCTGATAATGAATTTTAAAGGTGTTCCCACAAATCCGAAGGTTTTGCGGATCTGATTTTCGATATATCTGGTATATGAAAAATGCATAAGTTCTTTGTCATTCACAAAGATAACAAATGTGGGAGGTTTTACGGCTACCTGAGTGATGTAATAAAGTCTTAATATCTTTCCCTTATCGTTTGGTGGCTGCTGCATTGCAACGGCTTCCGTCATGATCTCGTTAAGGACTCCGGTGCCCACTCTCATAGCATGGTTTTCATACACTGCATCGATGGTCTCGAATAGCTTTGGAAGTCTCTGACCGGTCAAGGCTGAAATAAACAGGAGCTCAGCGTACTGCATAAAGGAAAGGGTATCCCTGACCTTCTCAGTAAACTTATAGATGGTTTTATCGTCCTTTTCCACCGCATCCCATTTGTTAACGGCAATGATAACTGCCTTGCCTCTGTCATGGGCTATACCGGCTATCTTTGCGTCCTGCTCCGTGATACCTTCCGTAGCATCGATAACCAGTACCACCACGTCGGATCGTTCAATAGCTCCAACGGTACGGACGATCATATAATGCTCCAGGTCTTCCTTTATCTTGTTCTTTCTCCTGACCCCGGCAGTATCAATGAATACGTATTCCTTTTCGCCGTACTTGATCCTGGTATCAACCGCATCTCTCGTTGTGCCGGCAATATCGGAAACAATGAGTCTGTCCTCACCCAGAAGTTTATTGATCAGACTGGATTTACCAACATTTGGTTTACCGACAATAGCAACTCTGGGAAGTTCTTCCTCTTCCTCCACATCATCTGATTCGGGGAAATAGGAAATAACCTCATCCAGCATATCGCCAAGTCCGAGTCTGTTTACTGAAGATATGGCATATGGTTCACCGATACCCAGGTTGTAGAACTCATAGACATCCGCCATGTATTTGTCAAAGGAATCAACCTTGTTGACCACGAGAACAACCGGCTTGTGGGAACGCCTGAGCATATCCGCTACCTTTGCATCCGAATCAACAAGTCCCTGTTTTACATCCACCAGGAAAATTATAACATCAGCAGTATCTATGGCGATCTGTGCCTGTTCTCTCATCTGAGACAGGATTATGTCCTTGCTCTCAGGCTCTATACCGCCTGTATCTATCAATGTAAAATTTTTGTTTAGCCAAGTAACATCGGCATATATACGATCTCTTGTGATTCCCGGAGTATCCTTAACAATAGCGATCTTTTCACCTGCCAAAAGGTTAAAAAGAGTCGATTTTCCAACATTAGGTCTTCCGACAATAGCGACGATCGGTTTTGTTCTGTTTTCTGACATTTTTATTACACTCCAATCATTGAATAAACAAAATCTCGCCCGCTTGATTTTACAATACTAACGCCGCATTGTAAAGCCTTTTCAAGCTCCGGTATATGTACGTCATCAAGGAAAATATCGTCCCCACTCCTGATCACATTCTCAGGTAAATAAAGCCTGCTTCCAAGGTCTTTGCCCTTGAGCTGAGCAATTATATCACGCCCCACCAAAAGCCCCGTAACCGTGATACCATGTCCGTAAAAATCATTTAGAATGGTATATACATTAACAGTCAGCCAGGGAAACTCCTTCATAAGTCTCTCAGCCATATCATTCATCATATCGGTAGTAAGGGTTCCGGTAATGGTGGATACGCATCTTTTCTCTCTGTCGTATATTCCGGGTATCTTCTTTACTCTCTCAAAGGCTTCTTCAAACTCATCGAGAACAAGTCTGGTCTTTCCAACGCCGTTGTCGATCTGTCTGTAATCATCATATCTTGAAGCTTCAGGTACTTCTCTTCCTGCGACAATATAAAACTCATCGCTGGCGTGTATGAAGTGTAATCCAAACTTTTCAAAAGCAATTTTCTGATACTTCTCAATAGTATCGATAACCTGTCCGCATTCCTCGGGAGTAAAAACTCTCAGGGGTTCAAGGCCTTCTCTGAATTTGGTAAGTCCCACAGGAACTACCGATACGCTTTCCAGAACGGGCAGGTATTTCATTAGTTCTTTTACTGAAAACTCAAGTTCCTCCCCGTCATTCCATCCGGGGCACAGAACTATCTGTCCGTTCATGGTGATGCCTGCTTCATAGAAGCGGTCAACTTTCTTTAATGCTTCTCCGGCGAATCTGTTCTTCAGCATTTTGCATCTGAGTTCCGGATTCATTGTATGGAAAGAGATATTGATGGGAGATAGGTTATATCTGATGATCCTGTCAATATCGTGGTCGGACATGTTTGTCAGAGTGATATAGTTTCCCTGTAAAAAGCTTAATCTCGAATCATCATCTTTGAAATAGAGGCTTTCTCTCATACCCGGCGGATTCTGGTCTATAAAGCAGAATATGCATTTGTTATGGCAGGATCTGTAATTGTCCATGAGGCCATTGTCAAATACAATTCCTAAGTCTTCGTCCGCATCTTTTTCAATTTCGAGAATGCATTCCTCGCCGTCTTTCGTAAGTACGGTGACTTCCAGTTCTTCATCCTGTGAGTAGAACTGGTAATCGAATATGTCTTCTATTTCGTTTCCGTTGATTGAGATAATGGCATCGCCTTTTTCCAGGCCCATCTCCTCCGCAATACTTCCGGATATTACGCTGCTTATAATGTGTTTATGTTTTCGTTCCATATTAAATCCCGGTTAAATAGATTTTTACTTAGTGACGGGGCGATCGCACAAGTTGTATTTTCCTCACTATCGACTCCGCTACTAGGCTCGAAGTCCTTTGCTCAGGGCAAAATCGGTCGCCTCAAACTCGCAACGCTCGCACTATATCTGTGCGAGCTGCTCGAACATTATC
>CACXGM010000194.1 GCA_902767075.1 uncultured Lachnospiraceae bacterium | reverse complement strand
TCTTAAAATTCTGGACATGCCGGAAAAAAGAAGTATAGTTGCCGCATTTATCCTTTCTTTGGCCGGACTGATACTTACATCCATGTCGGGGTCCGTGTTCGGCCGGAGGATACCGGGGGCAATATTCGGTGAGATCGTAGCCATCACTGTTTTTGCCGGATTCATATCAGCCAATGCTGTCAGGGCGATAAAAAAGGAGCAGATCATCGCGGCAAAGGACAATGCTATCAAAGAGCAGAAGATCCGGATCATGCAGAATCAGATCCGGCCGCACTTTATATTCAATTCCCTTCTTGCCATAAAACAGCTGTGCGTTGAAGAACCCAGACAGGCAGCGGATGCACTTCAACATTTTTCGGGGTTTTTGCGTGCCAATCTGGAGGCCATGACCGATGAAAAGCCGGTACCTATAGAGAAGGAGATCGATTGTATAAAAGAGTATGTAGCGCTGGAGCAGGCCGATCCCGCCAATCGCTTCACGGTAAATTATGACATTGGATTCACGGATTTTAAGGTACCCCTTCTGTCAGTGGAGCCCATGGTTGAAAACGCGATAAGGCATGGTATAGCAACAAAGAGAAGCGAAGGAATAGTCAGGATAAGTACTGAGAAGGACGGGGATCTGGCAGTTGTGACGGTGGAGGATAACGGTCTGGGCTTTGGCTCGGAGACGGCACAGCAGGCGGAACACAGAAGCATCGGTATCCAGAACTCAAAGGATAGGCTGCGGTTTATGTGTGACGGAGAATTGTCAATTGTCAACACGGGGCACGGAACCATAGTCAGGATCACGATACCCCTTGATATATCAAGTAAAACAGGTGATTTGGAAGATGAAGAAAATGATTAAAAAAGGCGGCATGATAGCCTCGGCTTTTTTGTTGTCGCTTATGTTTATCACATCCTGCGGAAAAAAGAACGAGGATACTCAGGTGGAAACGGCAACTGAGGTGACGCAGGAAAACAAAGAACTCGAAGAAGCAAAGCGTTTTGCAGGGGAGTGGAGGGATGATGCAAATAATGCGATCCTGGATATATGGGTAAGCTCCGATGCGGTCTGTCACGGAGAGATCATAGTGACGAACAGCGAAAATGACCTGACCTTCTGGTATTTTACGGGAACAATAGTGGACGAGGAGATCGTTTATCTGGACGGTGAGAGGGTGGATGCCCACTATGATGAGGCCGGAAATGTAGAAGATACCAGCGTATACACCAGGGGCAGAGGAATGATCGGCTTCTCCGGAAAGAATCTATTCTGGAACGACTCCAAAGAGGATGCCGGAGAAGAAATGACTTTTGTGTATTACGGGGAGTATTGATAGTTACTTGTTGCGGTTTTGTTGCACTGGCTGTGGTAGTATACACATTGGGTCAGTGTGCTGAAATGGAGTGGCACAAATGAATACTTTAACGGTAGATGACAGGCAGCTTGCCGTCAATGCGATGGTGTCCACCATGGAGGAGATAGACCCCGGTGGCAGACACGCAGGGCTGGTATCATCGTCGGAAGCGATATCCTATGCAAAAGCACATCCGCTGGATATAGCTTTCCTGGATATAGAGATGCCGGACATGAACGGCCTTGAATTGGCCAGACAACTGAAAGATATTCATCCCGAACTGAATATAGTATTTGTGACGGGACATGTTGAGTATGCATATGATGCTCACAAGCTTTTCGCAAGCGGATACCTGATAAAACCCGCCTCTGCGGAGGATGTTTTGAAGGTCATAGAGAATCTCAGATACCCGGTGGCGAGAGCACACGGAAGGATATATGCCAGATGCTTTGGCAATTTTGAAGTCTTTATAGACGGGGTTCCGGTGGTCTTCAAAAGATCCAAGAGCAAGGAGCTTTTGGCATACCTGATAGATAACCTTGGCGGAAGAGTTACCATGGGAGAATTGATCAGCATCCTATGGGAGGACGGTGAAAATTCTCTTTCGAGAAATTCACAGCTCAGAATGTTTATAGCCGATATCAGGAAAACATTCCGGGATGAAGGTTTTGACGAGATCCTTATCCGTGAATACAATTCCGTGGCGGTAAAGACAGATATGATCGATTGCGATTACTTCAGGTTTATGAGCCGTGACCCTGCGGCTGTCAATGAATACAGGGGAGAGTATATGAAACAATACTCCTGGGCGGAAATGAGAATACCCGAGCTCAGTGAGCTGAAATAGATCATTAGAATTGGCATTGATAGGAGAGTAAAAATGAAAAACACACAGATTTATCCTTTTGAAAGAAACAGGTATTATCCCAAAAAGAGACTTTCCAGTGCAGACTATCAAGCTGAGCAGGATTATTTCAACAACAAGAGGCGTTTTCTGAACAGCCTTATGTATGGTCCCGGCATAGTGTGCGGTCTGGGGGTTTTCAGCCTTGACGATCTGTCACTCCTTGTTGAGAGCGGTGTTGCCATCGA
>CACXGM010000193.1 GCA_902767075.1 uncultured Lachnospiraceae bacterium | reverse complement strand
ACTTGGTATCTCCGGAGTTATTTCGGATATTAATTCATGGTTTTGCAAACAGGATTTGAATAGTGGATTATTTGGATGCCAGATAGACCTCTTGATCGTACGCAAAGATCAGGTAATTAATCTGTGCGAAATAAAGTATTCTGCTTCAGATTATACGCTTACGGCAGAGGAAGATGCCGGTATCCGCAGGAAGATATCTGATCTGCAGATATCAACAAAAACAAAGTATGCGATTTACCCTACATTGATAACGACTTATGGTCTTGTTGAAAATAGCTATTCATTGAATATACAGAATGTAGTGACAATGGACGACCTGTTTTTTGAATTATAATAAGAAAATTTGACAAAAAATAAGATTATGCCTAAACTTTTTTTAGGGAACGCCGATAAAAGTATTAGAAGTGACGTTAAATGTATTTTTTTGATATTATTGGCTTAGTTTTGTGACAAGGAAGGAAACCGTTAATTTCACATGGAGGTGGTAAAATGGCACTAGAAGCAGTAACAAACGCAATGGGAGTTCAGGCTACAGGATATGTTGCACCGGTAAAACCGGCAGCTGCACCTGTAGAATCTACAGATTATACTCCGGAAAACATTGATCCCGCTGCAAAGATCGACAATTCAACGAAGATCGTTGAGAACGCTGACAGCAAGGGTGAATCAAACTACGGGGAAAAAGACAAGGAAGAGGCCCAGCAGCAGATAGCAAGTAACGACCAGATCAAGAAGGCTCTGGAAAAGTTCAACAAAAACAGGGGTAACTCTGAAGCTATCTACGGTATTCACGAGGGCACAAACAGAGTGACTATCAAGATCGTTGATAAGGACACCAAGGAAGTTATCAAAGAACTTCCTCCCGAAAAGACTTTGGATATGATCGCAAAGGTTTGGGAGATGGCAGGAATCCTTGTCGATGAGAAGAGATAAGGAGGTGCGATATGGGATCACAAATGAGATTGTCCGGACTTATTTCCGGAATGGATACGGATTCTATTATCTCTCAGCTTGTATCTGTCAGAAGGACAAAGGTTACAAAGCAGATCGGTAATCAGACAAAGCTTTCCTGGAAGCAGGATATATGGAAAGACCTTAACAAGGATTTAAAGGCTCTTCAGGCGTCTGCTCAGAAGATGCGCTTTTCATCATCTTATACGAAAAAGACTGTCAAGGCTTCAGATCCAAACAAGGTAAGTGTTCTGGCAGCTGACGGTACTACCGACAGTGTACAGTCACTGAAGGTAGATTCCCTCGCTAAGACCGCATATCTGACCGGCGGAGTAGTCAGCAGGGCAGACGGAAGTGATGGAAAGATCACAGCTCTTTCTAAACTGTCCGATCTGGGCATCACCGGGGATACATCCATTACTCTTACCGACAATAAGGGTAATGCAATAGGAGAACCTATTCAGCTTAAAGCAGAGGATTCTGTATCTTCTTTTCTTACAAAATTAAAGGATAAGGGATTGAATGCCAGCTTTGATGAGACCAACCAGAGGTTTTTCATCAGTGCTAAGCAGTCCGGTGCTGATTATGACTTTAATTTTTCCGGTGACAGTTCAGCTATATCCAAGCTTGGTCTTACCGTAGCTCAGGAGGGCGAAGAGATCACCGATTCCAAGGCTACAAAGATCAAGGGCGAAGATGCAGTTATATATTTGAATGGTGCAAAGTTCAAAAACAGCAATAACACCTTCAATATCAACGGACTTACCATCACTGCACTTGGAAAGACAGATGCTAACGAAGAGATCACCCTCACCACGGAGAATGATACCAGCGGTATTTATGACTCCATAAAGAGTTTTCTCAAGTCATACAACAATATCATCAACAAGCTTGATAAGGTTTATAACGCAGCTGTAGCAAAGGGATACAATCCTCTTACGGATGAGGAGAAGGAAGCTATTTCAGAAAAGGAAGTTGAAGAATACGAGAACAAGATCAAGGATTCGCTTCTTAGAGGTGACAGCACCGTAAGTTCTATCATCAATTCCCTTACTTCCGCTACATCCAAGGGATTCGAGATCGGCGGAAAGACTATGTATCTTTCAAACTTCGGTATAGGCAGCCTGAGTTATTTTACCTCGGCTGACAATGAGAAGCACGCTCTTCATATAGACGGCGATGCAGATGATGAGAATACCGCAGGAAAGGCTGATAAGCTTCTGAGCATGATCAAAAACGATCCTGATACGGTTGTTTCATTCTTTACCAAGTTGTCCAATCAGCTCTATAACGATATGAACAAGCTTTCATCTTCTGTAAATGGTATGCGTTCATTCGGAAACTTCTACGAAGACAAGAAGATGAAGTCCGATTATGACAGCTACACCACAAAGATTGCCGATATGGAAGAGAAGGTGAACGACTACGAAGATCGCCTTTACAAGCAATACTCCGCAATGGAGAAAGCTATGGCCAAGCTTCAGTCCAAAACAAGTGCACTTTCAGGCCTGTTTGGAACAGGTAATTAATTGATCTCGGGAGGTTATTGGCATGCCGATTCCTAAGGCTTATGAACAATACAAAAACAGCAAAGTGCTTACAGCATCTCCGGCAGAGTTAACTCTGATGCTTTACGAAGGGTGCATTAAGTTTTGCAACATTGGCAAGGAAGCCTGCGAAAAAAAGGATATAGAAAAAGCCAACGTCAATATTATCAAAGCGCAGAAAATAATTGATTACTTACGCCAGACTCTTGATATGAAGTATCCGGTTGCACAGGATTTTGAGAACATCTATTCCTATATTTCTCTCCGATTGATACAGGCAAATATGAAAAAGGATCCTGAAATACTGGATGAAGTTCTTACCCATATGCGTTCTGTGAGGGACAACTGGAAGGAAGTAATGAAAAAGAACGGTGTTGCCAGCACCATGATCTAAACGATAGCTTATGTGGGTGGATAAATGGATCATAATTATTTAAATCTGCTTGAAGAATCATTGATAAAAAAAAATAAGCTGCTTGACAGGATAAAGACCCTTTGCGAAAAGCAGGGGGAAGTGATCCGGGTTGATATGGATCTTAGCGAGATGGATCCGTTTATTTCCGAAAAGGGTGAGCTCCTTGATGAGCTTGAGAAGCTGGATGAAGGCTTCGAGGCTGTATACGAGAGAGTATCCGAGGAATTAAAGAATAATAAGGAAAAGCATGCAGAACAGATAAAGCGTATGCAGACACTTATTAAAGAGATCACGGAAAAGAGCAACTCCATCAGTACACAGGAAGAGCGGAACAAAAATCTGCTGAATGTTTTCTTCGGAAACAAAAAAAAGGAAGTAAAGGAAGGCAGAGTCGGTTCAAAGGCAGCCCTGAATTATTACAAGGTTCAGAACAACATGAGCTATGTAGAATCTCAGTTTATGGATGATAAGAAATAGCTTGTAAAAAGTGTTTCTACCAGTAAACATAGAAAAGAACTCATAATCGAAAGGTTATGAGTTCTTTTTATTACATATTATAAACTTTTATGGGCTTAGGGATTGTCCTCTGCTGTGCCTTCTGTGGTGTTTTCGACGCCGCCGTCAGCGGATTCCTCCGAAGCGTTTTCCTCCGCACCGTCTTCTCCGGTTCCTGCGGTTTCTGTACCGTAATTCGCTATACGATCATTGTACGCGCCAAAGAGCTCATCCCTCTTTGTGTCATCAAACTGGGAGTAAATCTGCTCCCTTGTCAGGATCTTGTCTCCAAAGATCGTCTGCGATCTTTCCTGAAGCTTATCATAGCTTAAATAGAATCCGCCGTGTCCGTAAACACCGTGCTGACCTGCCAGCTCCGGGGTGTAATCCTCGAGAAGATAGGTCTTTTCATATCTCAGGGGCCCCCAACTGTAATGGTTTACCATGGGAACGATTCCGCACTGATCCTTGGTGATGGAGATGCCTTCCTCTGTTACGTGGAATGATACCCATGCGAGACCTTCCAAAAGTACGTCAGTGGACTGGTTCTGGGTGGAAACATAGTTTCCGAGAGAGTAGTAGCAGATGCTTTCGTTTCCGTTGTCGGAGGTGATCCATTCAACGGGCTCGGGAACATGTGGGTGAGCGCCGATTATGACATCGGCACCGGCCTCGGTCATCTGCTTTGCCCAGCTTACCTGATAATCGGTGGGAGTGGTGGTGTACTCAACACCCCAGTGAGGGCAAACGATGACTACATCGGCTACGGTTCTCGCCAGCTGAATATCCTCAAGAACCTGAGGATTGAGCTCGGTAAAATGAATATATCTGGATGAAGGATCCCAGGTGGT
>CACXGM010000192.1 GCA_902767075.1 uncultured Lachnospiraceae bacterium | reverse complement strand
GAAAATCTGCAGGAGGTGAATCCGGACCGTGGTATAAGCTTATGTAATTCTTCAAATATTTTGCAGCATTATCGGAAATCGAAACAATTCGTTCCCGATCACCTTTTCCTCTTATTCGGAGATAAGGAATGCTCTTCTGAAGATTTACATCATGTACTCTTAATCCAATCAATTCACTAAGACGTATCGCAGTATCATACAGGATGACCATAATCGTTGCGTCACGGATCCCGCGTTTGCCTTTGTCTGGTGCACTAAACAATGCCTTCAGGCATTCTTCACTCAGTGTTTTCCTTTCTTTATCCGGAGTTTTGAGGAAAGGAACTCTTGACACCAGCAGGGCATTCTGCTGCCAGCTTATGTCCCCGTCTGCGACGTACCACATATAGGCTTTGATCGCTGCAAGGCGCTGGTTACAGGATGTTTTTTCATATCCGGTTTCTTGCAGGTATTCCATGAATCCTAACAGGAAATCTCGATCACAGTCATTGAAAGAGAATACTTTTAATGATATTCCTTGCGACGTAACATATCGCCGCAGTACGGTCAATGCATCCCTGTAAGCTTTTATCGTATGCGGGCTTCTTGAACATTGGGAGGTCAGATATACATCAAGGAAGTCATGTGTTCTGGAAAAGAACAGCTCATTGAATTTTTTAGCTTTCATATGGCACCTCCGGGATTACACGTGGAGATACAATGTCCTTCCGGCGTACAGTCTGGAAAGCATCTTCGATCTGATGATAATAATAATACGTTTCCATCGGACCCATATGACCAAGATAACTGCTTAGATAGGGCATCATTACCCGCAAGGGTATATCGGCTTCCATCCAGGAGTTGATCCTTTTTATAACGAATGCATGGCGCAGGCAGTGTACAGTAGGTTTTTTATCACAGACTTTCGATGACCCGGTACGACTCCAGAATTCATTGAATTTTCGGTCTGCAGAGGTTTTTGGTATATGATGATCAGGATACTTTCCCGGAAAGAACCATTCCGAAACTGAGCCTAACTGTTTATCCAGCCATTGGCGGTACTCCTTACAAAGCTTTCGGAGATCCTCAGCAAGATATACGATCCTGTCCTTCCGGCCTTTGGAATGATAGAGTGTGAGGACTCCGCTGTCTGTATCGATATTTTCATTTTTCAAGGAGCATGCTTCATTATTCCGAAGACCACAACAGTAAATCAGGCGAAACAGCACTTTATACTCATAAGCCATCCGTTGAAATGCCGGCACACGACTTGTTGCTTCGTAAAGATCCACCTGTTCAAAGAATTCCTGGATATCCTCCTCCCTCATCAGGTAAGGGACTACTTTTTCCGGTCTGGGCAGGTTCGATGGCACATAAGAGGATATGCCTAACGTATTGAGATATACACAAAAGTTCCTTAATGCCTGCAGGCGGTTGTTCTGTGTCGTTTTTGTTTCTGTATTGGATCTCACGGCCCATGCCTCGAATAACGGTTTTGTTATGGCCGCCTCTGAAACCTCTTTAATACAGCAATAATGATCAAAACGGTACAGCCAGTATGCAGGATTGTCATACTTGAAACCTGACTCCCGGCGTGATGTGATGTATTCTATGATCAGTTTTGCAAAAACACTGTTATACTGATACTCTTTATGCATGGAAAGCACCTCCTTTACAGGGGATGCCTGCCTCTTCCAGTGATAAGGGACATAACCTCATCCGCTTCTCATCCAATGACAGATACTTGTGAACAGTGTTGTCTGTGGAATGTCCCAGGGAATCGGATATCAGTTCAACTTTTGTTTTCTTATCAAGAAGCTGTGTTGCAAATGTCCTCCTTACCACATGGAAGCCGCGACCTTTATCATCTGCAGGGCCAATGATTCTTGATAAAGCCCTGGCACATACTGCACGATGCAACTTCCCGTAAGGGGCTTCGTGACAGATAAACACATATGGTTCACCGCTTCCGGGTCTTCCGTCACGAAGATAACGAAACAGGATATTTCCTGTTTTTACCGGCATAGGCATGACGAGGATTTTGCCCGTTTTCTGTTGAATGATCCGGATGCTTCGCTGCTTCCAGTCTATGTTTTCAAAGCACAGTCCTACGATATCAGATGACCGAAACCCCATTGAGAGTCCGATGCATACCATTGCATAATCCCGCAAGGCTTTCGGAGTAAGTGTATCAGGATCAATGGACCAGATTTTTGCAACTTCATCCCTGGAAAGTGTCTGAATAATGGATGTCCTTGGGGATGCTGCTGTAGGCAAAGCCCTGAACAGGTACGGTTCATTCACCTGACCCTGCTCGTACAGATAAATGATAAAGCTACGTATACGACAGTTATATGCCGCTTTCCCTTCCGGTGTGTTGTGGCTGTCCTGCAGGTTGAAGTCTTTTATAATAGATGGCGTAACTTCTGAGTAATCATCAATGCCGATTTTTTTAAGGTATTTACAGAACCGCAGATTGCTCGATCTTTGCATGGCAATCGTGGAAGGCTGCCAGCCTTCACGCTTTAACAGAAGAAGGTAATCCCTAAGTGGTTCTCTAAGCGATGAGGGTAGCAAGTCCTCATGCTGAGTGCGCAAAGGATCTCCTATATAGTCAGTCTTAATAGAACCAGTCTCAAGAAAGAACAAAAACTGGCAAATGGAGCGACGGTATTGTTTCCATCCGGAACCCAGAAGCGGCTTTATCTGGTCGAACCAGCACCATACAATACCGTCATTTAAAACGGCATGGTGCATGTCCAGAAAAACATACAAAAGTGTCAGAATATGCCGGGAACTTTTTAATACAGTTTTGCCATATCGGGCTTCTGCCATACCAACAAGGAACGCATTAATCAGCGTTCTTGTAACAGATGGATATCTTTTGCCTGCCACTTTATGAAGCTCTTCGTCCGGCAGTCTAATAATCTGATGGATCAGCAGCTTATTCAGAGAAAGCGACAATCCGGGTGAACATAAACCTGTTTCAGCCAGATAACTTAAAAACTTTCGGATAAGGCCCTCATAAACATCCTTTGATTTAGCAGATGAGTGGTAATCCTCTTTGTGGAATCGAAACAGGATATCGTAATCCAGTTCAGACACATCGGAGAGCCCTTGTTTTTGCAGATACAACAGAAATCTGGCACAGGCGATACGATACCGGTCATCCTTTTCCGGATGATCATTGATAAATTCATCGAGTAATGACCGGAAGACGGGACTTAATTGTGAGTATGCAGATTTCCTGTAAGACAGATGATCCAAAGATATGGTTCCGGTTTTTCGGATATCTTCCAGCTGATTCAGGCAGTGCCGATATCCAGTAAACTTCCTGCGACTCCAGGATGATTCGTATTTCTCAATCCATTGGAATGCGATTTCAGGCGAATAAACTTTGCCAGACGCCTCAAGGAATGCGAGCAGTTCTTTGTAGCATAACCTGTGTGCGCTTATCACAGATGGACTGAATTTTTCTCTTTTTAAGTAGTTCAAAACAGCGGTAACGTTTTCTTCGAGTTGCTTCACTGGAAATCACCTCCTTAGATTTGGTGATTCCATTATCGGAAACAAACGAAATGTTATCCACATGTTTTATAAAAAACCCAGCTGGTTATGCGCCCTTTGGGAAAAGATGAGGATAAAAATATGCTGAGCATAAGGTCAGTTATTCACATATGAGGATAAGCCAGCGAAAATTCGATACGCCCCTTCACAGTTGGTCGTAAGAATTGGTTGTTTGCAGCAACTCCGGCAGGGGCCAATGCCAGCGCTGTGGTATATACCATGGTTGAAATGGCTAAAGCCAAT
>CACXGM010000191.1 GCA_902767075.1 uncultured Lachnospiraceae bacterium | reverse complement strand
TTTACATTCTGAAATTGCTCAAATTGGGTTTCGTTTGTAAGAAGTGAGAGGGAATCCTCTGCACCCATCGCACGAAGAGCAAAAGCAGAAAGGTTTGCGGTATCAAGAATATCCGTTGCTTCAAGATTCATATCCGCAAGAATATCTTTTGCCTCTTCAGGTGTGATATTTAAGATCTCACTTACCTGATTCAAAAATGCGGCGGCCAGTTCGCTGAAGGCTTCTATAACCTCATCCGCGCTGTCATCGGTAAATCCGGACTTTTCATAAAGTCCCTTACCTCTCACGCCGTCTGCAACAGTATCATCTTTGACTTCATTATCTGCTGCATCTTTTTCAACCTGCTTTTTTTCGGTGGCTGTTGTCTTTCCGGCATCAGCCCTGTCCTCTCCGGCAATTCGGTCCGAGGTATCTTTCCCATTACTTGCAGGTTTTTCCGCTTTGTTTTCATTTGCTGCTTTTAATTCTTTCGGATCTTTGTTCGCAGCATTGCTGCTGTTTGAAAGAAAGCTCTGAAATGAAGCGGAATCGCTTTTCCCGGTTGCGGAAATATTGTTGGAGATCTTGCCGGCCAGAAGGTCCTGGGCCCCGACGTTCAAACCTCCGAACAAGCTTCCCACATCCCTGATGGATGTGCTTCCCATAAGCGTGCTCCTTTCCGATATGTAATTTGCGTCTGCCCACAAAAAGGGCAGGTTCTACGACTTCATAATTTTTATCGGAGGGAGCGCGCTAAAACTTTAGTGGAAAAAAATATTTTTTTATGGAGCCATAATTTTTGTTAGTTTCGCGGCAACATCGGAATTCATTACACCGAGGATCTTGCCGCGATCCTCTGCGTTCATGGCTTCCAGAATACGGGCTGCCAACTGCAGTCCTTCCGCATCCGTCATAGCTTCGATTATTCCCGCAGCCTGCTTAGGCTTCATCTCGGAATAGGCCTGAGCAAACTTCTGGATCTCCGAGTCGGCTTCCAGCTGTGCCACTACCTGTTTGTATAAATATTCTGCCGTTGTGGGATCCATCTGCTCGTAATACTTTCTGTACTCCTCGGCTCCGGGTCCGTTCTCGGCATAGATCACTTCCTCGTAGAATTCGTTTCTGATCCTCTGGAATTCCACCTGCATCTTTTCAAACTCTTTTAGTCTTGCAACTTCCGCAGTAAGTTCGGTGATCTGCTCGTCCTTTGCGGAATTGGAGGTTTGCAGACTGTCAAGCTGAAGTTCCAGCATAGCGATCTGGTTTACAGCTTCCTCCAGGGATGAATATCCTCCGTAGCTGTCGGGATCATTGGTGATAGTATTCGCGCTCTTAGGCAGGATCAGATTCAAAACGGGCACGTCCTTTAAGATCGGAGTCATAACCGAACTTCCGAAGCCGCCCACATCCAGTTTGATAACGACCACTACCACTGCAAGCCACAGGATCACGATAAAGACTGTGGCAAGAAAAGTCACAAATCCATTCCCCTCCTTGTCCTCGTCCAGCGCTTCTTCCTGCTTTGCGATCTCCTTGGCGCGCTTTTTTGCCTCTGCTTTTGATTTGGCCTGATCTTTCTTTAATTGTTTCTTTTCATTTTCGAGCTTTTTGCGCTCTTCCATTGCCGCCTTTTCTTCAGGCGTCATATCCTTGGCCATCTTAAATATCCTTTAAACTGCACTTAATTGTTTTGTATCTTTCGTCCGTGTGTAAAGCTGGTGAGTTCGTCTATGCTCTTTCCCTCGGCGCGGTTTTCTTCCGCCACAAATTCATCAAAGGCTTTTTCACGTAATTTTTCGTAGGTTTTTCTCTCCATCACTGCCTCGGCCATTTTGACCCTGGCTTTTTCCAGAACATCCTCTGCTCTTTTTATGGCTTCCCTCTGGTCGTTTATGGCTTCATCCGTCTGAGCTCTGGCCAGTCTGTTGTCGTCTATGTCTCTGAATTTCAGTTCCCCGGACAAAAGCCGGACCGCCTCGTTTTCAAGTCCCTGCTTTTTTTGAAGTAATAGCTCCAGTTTTTCTTCCTCAGCATTAAGAGCCGCAGAAGCCGCAGAAAATTCCTGCTTTGACTGGGTTTCCATCTTTTCTTTTACATCCAGGATATTCTGGAGACTGAATCTGAATCTGGCCATTACTCTTCAAACAATCCTTCCAGGAGACTGATGCTATCCTCTAACGTAAACTTTTCGTCGGTAGCCTGACACAGGAATTCATTTACCGCATCTATCTTGGAAATTGAATAATCTATCTTCGGATTGGAACCGCTCTTATATGCACCGATATTAATAAGATCCTCGGCTTCATTGTATGTGGCGAGAACGGTCTTCAGTTTACTTGCCGCAACCTTATGCTCCTTGCTCGCGATGGCGCTCATACATCTGGAAATACTCTGCAGCACGTCGATGGCGGGATAATGATTCTTGTGTCCCAGTTTTCTGTCCAGCATGATATGTCCGTCCAGGATGCTTCGCGCTGTATCCGTAATGGGTTCGTTGAAATCATCCCCGTCCACCAGCACCGTATAGAGTCCGGTGATGGATCCCTTGGATGATCTGCCTGCTCTTTCCAAAAGCTTTGGCATCTCCGAATAAACACTGGGGGGATATCCTCTTGTAACCGGTGGTTCGCCGCTGGCAAGCCCGATCTCTCTTTGTGCCATTGAGAAACGTGTCAGCGAATCCATCATCAGCAGTACATCCCTGCCCTGATCCCTGAAATACTCAGCTATGGCTGTTGCTGTCATGGCTGCCTTTTTTCTTTCGAGGGCCGGTCTGTCGGATGTGGCTACCACCACAACACTTCTCTTCATACCCTCTTCACCGAGGTCCCGTTCTATAAACTCGCGAACCTCTCTGCCTCGCTCTCCGATGAGCGCGATAACATTTATATCCGCCTTTGTATTTCTGGCAAACATGCCCATGAGCGTGGATTTCCCCACACCTGAGCCCGCAAATATTCCTATACGCTGTCCCTTTCCGAGAGTGATGAGTCCGTCCACAGCCTTTACACCAAGAGGCAGTATCTCATCTATGATCTCCCTTTCCATGGGATCCGGCGGCTGAGCATCAACAGGATAATAACCGCCCTCTATAACACTTCCGTCCGTGGGCACTCCGAGACCGTTCAATGTCTTTCCAAGGAGTGCATCCGATACGGCCACTCTCAAGGGATGACCCGTATTCTCGACGATGCTTCCGAGGCCGATGCCATCGGTCTGGTCATAGGGCATAAGGAGCGTTTTTTTATCTCTGAAGCCAACCACCTCAGCCATTATGGGAGCAAGAAAATCTCCCTCTTCATTCTCAGTTCTGATGACACACAGATCTCCCAGCTTAGCATCAGGTCCTGCGGACTCGATGGTAAGACCTACTACGTTGACAACCTTTCCCTTCTTTCGAAAAAAGGTCATCTCTTTGACCTTATTGTATTTTCTGATATTGACCGCAGTAGCCATTGGTTATCCGATGCCTATTCTTTATTCTTTTCATAAGACAAAAGCCTTAGCTTGGCAGTAAGCTCCGAAAGTTCTGTATCGAGACCGCAGTCAAATATACCGCCGTCGGTTTCAATATAACATTGATTCTTTGAAAGGCTGATGTCTTCTATCACTTCCACAATGCTTTCCGGAAGTGTTGCAGCTGCCTCCAGATTCTTTTTTTGCATATTCACATATGCCGAATCCTCCGGAGAAACATGTACAAGGAAACTCTTTGTTCCCTCGATCTTGCGCATGGTCCCTTCTATGAGATGAAGCAATATCTGCCTCTGTCCCGACAGGTCCACATCAAAAATATATTGGTAAATATCGGTTATGGTTTCAACCAGATCCGTCTCAACCGATTCATACATAGCAGCGTAGTTTTCTTCCAGCTGTCTGGCCTGTTCGTTCAGCGATGCAAGCGCAGCATCCAATTCATCCTGAGCGCTCTGTTTTCCGTCCTCGTAGCCCAAGCCTCTGGCCTCTTCATAGACGCCCTGCTTTGTATTCTCGGCATCTTCTCTGGCCTGTTCTATTATCTGCTGTGCCTTTTGGTTTGCTTCTTCTATTATGCTTTCCGCTTCACGGTTTGCTTTTTCTATGATCGCTGCTGTGTCGACTGCGGGCCTTGCTATTCCTGGTCTGAAGGCTTTAGCCGGTTTCTTAGGCTGTCCCTCCTCACCTTCTTCGCCTGTTCCTTCGATTTCTCCCTCCGCAGAAACTTCTCCTTCGGGGTACTCACCTTCTTCGTGGCCACCCTCTTCTCCCGGATACTCTTCACCGTCAATGTACTCGGCATCAAGTCCTGCCACAAAGCTTGCCTGCGCAGCCTCTTCCTGTTCGCGGCGCATCTTTTCCAGCTTGGCCTCCATAAGCGCATTCATATCTATCACGCGCTTATCTTTGTTGCTGATATTCACATAAGATGTTTTTAAAAGACTAGACAATTATCTCGTCGCCTCCGCCTCTGGAAATAATGATCTCGCCGGCATCCTCCAGCTTTCTGATGATATTTACGATCTTCTGCTGACCTTCCTCTACGTCCTTCATACGTACGGGGCCCATGAATTCCATGTCCTCTCGTATCATCGTAGCAAGACGCTTTGAGAGGTTGTTAAATATAGCATTCTGAACCTGCTCGTTTGCACCCTTGAGGGCGATCTCCAGATCATTGTTATCAACATCTCTAAGCACACGCTGAATGGACTTGTCGTCCAGAAGGAGGATATCTTCGAATACGAACATCTTCTTTCTGATCTCGTCCGCCAGTTCGGGCTCTTCGATCTCGAGAGATTCCATGATATGTTTCTCGGTACCACGGTCGACGGAGTTGAGGATCTCAACAACAGAGTCGACACCACCGATAATTGTGTAATCCTGATTGACAAGGGAAGCGAGCTTGGATTCCAGCACTTTCTCCACCTCTTTTATAATGTCGGGACTGGTTCTGTCCATTACAGCGATACGCTTTGCAACATCAGCCTGTCTGTCGGGTGCCAGTGCAGCAATGATCTGACCGGCCTGCTGGGGTGACAGATAGGACAGGATAAGGGCAATGGTCTGAGGATGCTCATCCTGAATGAAGTTGATAAGCTGAGAAGCATCGGTCTTACGCACAAACTCAAAGGGCTTAACCTGAAGTGACGCAGTAAGACGTCCGATAACCTCCATGGCCTTGTCGTTTCCGAGGGCGTTCTCCAAAAGTTCCTTTGCATAGGTGATACCACCCTCTGCGATATACTGCTGTGCAAGGCAGACTTCATAGAACTCGTTTATGACATCCTCTTTTACCTGAGGAGTAACGCTTCTGGTATTGGCGATCTCAAGAGTGAGTTCCTCTATCTCTTCTTCCTTGAGATGCTTGAATATACCCGCGCTGCGCTCAGGTCCTAAAACTATGAGCAAAATCGCGGCTTTTTGAATTCCTGAAATTGAACTGTCCGAAGATCCTCTTGCCATTTTATAACTCTCCGATCAAAAAGATTTACCACTCGTCCGTAAGCCAGTTTCTCAGCAGTATCGCCGCAGCCTCCGGGTTCTCGTCCACAAACTTTTCCACCATCTTTCGGGTTTCCGACTTGGTCTCCACGTCGATGTCTTCGATCTCCGGTTCCGGTGTGGACTGAAGCATTGTCTCCACAGAGATCTCCTCTTCCTGTTCTTCCTCTTTCTTTGTTGCCATGCTCCTGAGAACCACTACCACGAGAAGGATCAGGATCAAAACAAAGAGTGCAGCGGAAAGGACTGTGGTCCAGCTGATATTAAGGCTCTCTTTGTCATAAAACAGGGGTGATTCGTAAGCAACTATGGTGATATTCTCGATGGGAACTCCTGTCGCATTGGATACCATCTGATAGAAATCACTGTCCACCTCCAGCTTCACATCCGCACTGTTTGCAAGCTTGTATTCATCCCAGGTGATGCCGTCCAGAAGACCCATGGTCTTTGCATCTGCCTCATGGAGTTCTTTAAAGGATATTGCAGCGATGGAAAGTGAAGATTTTCCGTAATCAATAGCACCCGCGGGGATCACCGCAAACCTTGAATGTTCATTGGGCAGGTAATCACTGACCGTCTCGGCGCTGGAACTTTCGCTGTTTTCCGAATCTTCATAAACATAGGTCTGACCTTCACCGTTTGAATCGGTTCCGGGCACACCGGCAACACCGTTTGTGGACTCGGATTCGTATGTTTCCTGATGGGACAGATAACCTTCAGCCCTGTCTCCGGTAACTGAATACTCCTTGACCGTGTCCTCATAATTTGCATAATCCATATCAAGGTGGCTTGTAACCTCGATATTATTGTACTGGTTTGTTCCGTAGAGAACCTTTTTAACCTGGTTCGCTATATAGGATTCAGCGGTATTCTTAAGCTCCTGCATGGAGTTTGCCACGCCCGCTGTAGAATAATCGTCTCCGCCCACAAAAAGCATATTACCGTCATCATCAAGTATGGTGATATTTGCCGTAGTCTCGTTTCCGAGGCAGGTAGCAACAGCTTTGGCAATACCCTGTGCACTTCCAGCATTAAAGGTAACTCCGGTTTCCAACTGTATATATGCGGAGGATTCCTGCTTCTGTGAAAGAAGGGTTCCCACATCATTGGGAACATTGATCTTGACCTTGGCGCTCTTTACACCCTCGATAGTCTTGATCATATTGACAATTCCGGTCTCATCGTACTTCTGGTAACTTCTCTGCCTGTCAAGGGTAGTGGTTGAAAGTGATGAGCTCTGCGCATCTGCCAGTGAGAATTCCTCGGGCCTGTATCCGGATGCACCCAATGCCAGCTCCGCAGATGAAACATCCTCGTTCTTTACGCTGATCACAAGAGCATTTGATGAAATCTGATACTCGATACCCGCATCGGTAAGGATCGTGGTGACATCCGAGGATTCCTTTGTGGTCTCAGCAATATATATTGTCTTATACTGCGGCCTTGTCACAACCGTCAAAATGACAATAAAGACAACTATACCCACTATTGCAAGTCCGATGATAATTGCCTTCTGACGTGTGGTGAATTTCTGCCACCACTCCTTTATTTTGTTTAAAATGTTCCGCAACCACTCAGGCATCGGAATA
>CACXGM010000190.1 GCA_902767075.1 uncultured Lachnospiraceae bacterium | reverse complement strand
TCACGAATTGCTCTTGCTACAGAGCCGCCTATAAGGCCCAGACTTATAAAACCAAAGGTTTCCATTTCAAGCATCCTTTTGAGTAAGTATTATATATATTTATACAGCCTGCGCCTGATAAAGTCAATCTGATGAAAACAATACGTGATATGGATTTAATTGAATTTATTCGGTATAATAATAGCTTGGAAAATAATGTAATGGAATTCAGGAGGAATCTAAATTGGATTCAAGATCGCCTGTTAAGTTTTTAAATAAAGTATTTGATGACAGTATTGCAAAGAAGATAATCGGCGCCGTCCTGGCAGTAGCACTGTTTGGACTGATGCTTGTATTTGACAGAGGAAGCGGGATAAAGCATATGATCCTTAGCCTGGGACTGGCTATAGGGTGCGGCATATTGATCCCTATGAAAAGATTTCCTTTGTTACCATCAATCATTCTGTTTGTATTGTATATAGCCCTTGTTCCCTACAGACTATTCCTGCGCATGCAGCTGCCCGTAGATAATATGGCCTATATGCAAAAGCGCAGTATGCTTTTGTGCCTGATCATGATGTGCGTGATCTATGTTGTATTCTTTGTGATCACACAGAGGGTAAGGATCGCTCTGGCAGCCGGTAATATTCTGTTTCTGATCATAACCTTGATCGACTATTACGTCATCACCTTCAGAGGGCAGGCAGCCAGCTTCGCGGACTTCAGGACTGTGGGCACCATGGTGACCGTCTGGGGCAATTACGATTACACCCCGTCAGGAGAAGTGTGCTACAGCATTTTATGGTTTTTGTTCTTTACACTATTTGCGTTAAAGCTTGATATTTCTCCCAAAAGCATTAAAGAGAAATTTCCCAAGTATAAGGACAAGCTTGTTCATATCATCGTCAGCGTGGCAGGTGTTATAGGTGCGGCCGCATTTTTCTTAATCATCACTGTGACGCCTTTCCTTGAGGATCACGGAATAGACGATTCCAGATGGACCGAGGCACAGCTCAGCAGTCTACACGGTCTGCTCCTGTATCCCTTTGTTGAGTACAGAAGCAGCCGGATGTATGCACCCTCGGGATACTCGGAGGAAAATGTGCTTCTGGCATGTAAGGAGGCCGGCGAGAACTTTAAATCCGAGAAGGCATTAAGCGGCGACAAGCCAAATATCATTGTCATCATGAATGAAGCCTTCAGCGATCCCAGAGTGCTGGGAAACCTTGAAACAGAAGAGCCAATTATGCCCTTTACGGACAGCCTTTTTTATGATGAAAATGCCCTCAGAGGAAATCTCTACATGTCCATTCTGGGAGGCTTTACCGTGAACAGCGAGTTTGAATTCCTGACAGGAAATTCAATTCGCTTCTTACCCTCCAGCGTGATCCCATACTTAAGTGAGATCCACGAATACATGCCCTCACTTGTATCGGAGATGGAAACCATTGGTTATGATACCGTGGCCATGCATCCCAACGGATCAAATGCGTACGAGAGAAAGACAGTTTATGACTGCTTTGGATTCAACAGATTCATTGCTCAGGAGAACATGTCACCCGATGCAGAAAAGATACATACCTACACAACGGATAAGAGCAATTATGATGAGATAATAAAGTGTTTCGAAGAGCGGGACAAGGATAAGCCACTGTTCTTGTTTAACGTGACCATTCAGAATCATTCCCCTTACTGGGATCCCGAAAGAACATCCAGGATCACTGCAATCGGAAGTACAACGGAATATCAGGAAGACCTGTTTATTCAGGAGGAGACATATCTTGACCTCGTCAGTGAATCTGACAGAGCCTTTGAATATCTGATCGATTATTTCAAAGAGGCGGATGAGCCCGTTGTGATCTGCATGTTCGGGGATCATCAGGCTATCCACACCGATGCCTTCTACGACATGATCTACGAAGGCAGGAATATGACGGATCAGGAAAAGCTGCAGCAAAAATACATTGTGCCCTATATCATGTGGTCGAATTATGGTGCTGATTTCTTTGATCCCGGTGATTTCAGTGCAAACTATCTGGGAGCCGTACTTTTGGAGGAACTGGGACTGCCCATGTCAAGCTACAGGAAGTTTCAGCTGGAACTAAAGGATAAATATCCGGTACTGTCATCGAAACAGCTGTCTTACCCTTCCGGGGAGCCGGTTGATCCCGAGACGGAGAAAAAGGATCAGGATATCCTGAATTATAAATACCTTCAGTACAACAGGATGTATTCCGGAAATACAGTAGAGTCCGTATATGTACCGGAGGAGTATGAGGTTAAAGCGCCGGAGGAGGCAAAGGATTGGAAGGAGTATAAGGC
>CACXGM010000189.1 GCA_902767075.1 uncultured Lachnospiraceae bacterium | reverse complement strand
GTGAGAAAAGCGGGATGCCGCAAGAATTTCATTCAGAACTTTATCGAAGAGATCAGCCCAAGACAATACGCCGAGCTGTATTTCAAGCTTCCGGTATCGGACCAGATACTTGAATATAAACCCGGCGCAAAGGCTGCCAAAAACAATAAATGATTTAAAATCTACATAAAGAATCTCTCAAATACAGAAATCTCTTTTTCGTAGAACTCACTTTTCTTTAGTTCTCCAAAATCGGGAAACAGTGCAGTGTGCAGATCTCCGTTTTCATCTGTGCACTGCATTTTTAATACCCAGGACTCGTCATCGGAGAACAGAAAATACGAAAACGTGATCGTTCTTCCACCGCATTCGCCCACGAACTCCGGCCATTTTCCTTCGGTATAAATGATCTCTGTGTGCATCATCCCCTCTTCCCCCAGCATATCGCCCAGAGCCTCCAATCTCGGTGATGCGACATATTTCATCTCCGGATTCACACATTCTATTTTATCCGCCACTTCACCTATCCACACACCGGATACCATCAGTTCAACGCATTTTAGAAATCCGCTTTCGGAATCGGTAATATCTGACGGAAAGATCATATATCCTATCCGTTTTTCTGTTTCATAGCCGGAAGATCGAAGATACATTCTGACGAGCAATTCATAGTCCCCATCCTCGATCTCTTCAGGCTCCTCTATATCTGTTTCGCAGGGAACTATGCTGATGACAAAATCTCCGTCCTCAGTATCGATCTCCAGTGCGGGCAGACCATCCCCACCCACCGTCATATAGGCATCATAGCCATTTCTTACCGCGATCTCAAAAAAACGGTTTAATCCGGGCAGTATCACATATTCGCAAAAAATATTAAGTACCTTTTCTTCCAAAGCTCTGCCCTCCTTACTTTACCTGGGTGTTCAGATCCAGCATACTTACATCTCTGAAGCATGATGCAAAATCCTCCACATGCATCAAAAAAGTACCTGCATCGGTATCATCCCCGAGAACCGGTATCTTTTTTCCCGTGGATTCCTGAACCATGTAGTGAACCTTGCCGTGTCCCCAGGGATTGCGGAGTCTCACCATTTTCTTTCCGCCCTTGTTTTCGATACCAAGAAGCGAATACAGATGGGGTCCTGCCACACCTCCCCTTATGGCATTTGCTTCCGAATCCTTGTTTTCTCCGGTAACATAAAGATACGGATAGCTCCCTGCCACAAAAATAAACTTTGACTTCGTATCCTTTTGCTTTTGTTCAATGGTTTCTATGGTCTTGTCAATAAACTCACCATAGGTCGACATCACTTCATTCTTTGATACTTTTAGCATGTTCTTGATGGAATCCACACCCATATAAGTATCTATAACATTCATGGATTCCCCGCTCTTACTCCCGGTAATGATCCTGAAGGCCCGATCGATGGTTCCCGATTCTATGGATTCATAGAGTCTTCCCGTTCTGGTATCAGGCTGTCCGTCCTCTTTATTTCTGGTCATTTCCTTAACCTTGAAATAATCCCTGATCTTTTCCGCATCTCTCTTATTGCTTGCAAATGCATCGGGATCCTTTAAGGTATTCTGAGCCTCGGCACGCCTTTTTTCAAACTCTTCGTATTCCGCAACAAGCCCGGATACAGCGTAGGCCTTCTCCACAAGCTTTACCCAAAGAGCACCCCTTGAGTACTCCGAAGGAACTTTCTTGTCGATATTAACTATTACCCTGTTTCCTTTGGCATCATAGAGTCTGACATTTACTGTGCCGTCACTCTGCTCTTTCATCATATCCTTGATGAAATCAGGGTTCTTTTCCACTATGGAGGCTAAGGTTCCTATCAGATAGCAGTCACCCAGGCCCCCCTGTAAAACATCTTCTATACAGGGTTCGTGTACAAATACAGGTTCCGATGACATATCATAGAGCTTAGACTCTACAAAGGGCTGCTCGTCTCCGTTTGCATCCTTCACACCGGTTTCACTTGCTTTCTTTCTTCTGTAGAGAATAACGTCGGATCCCTTTATTACGGTGTCAGTTGCATGGGTGATAAGAGTACCGTTTCTGAAATTGAAAAGGCCCTCAATAGAGCTGAGTCTTTTTTCCTCAGTCAGCCATCTGTTACGTATCTTCTTGGCGGTCATTGTCTCTTTGACTTCTTCTGTCTTATAGCCGTTTTCAGTCTTTACGGACTTTGAGAACACGTAGCTTTCATCCGCCAGAAGTTCTTCATCCGTTTTTGCCAGATTTGCCTTTATCTCAGCCTTGTATTCATCTATCCTTTTCAGGATCTCCTTCATGTATTTCTTTTCGTTTCTGACATTTTCATAGCCGGTAACGGAATCTACATAATCCTCATCTGTATCTTCTTTTTCTTCTTCTTTGTATCCGTCAAAAAGATCCGCAGCTCCCGAATACATATCCCTCACTTCGTTGTACATCTTGCGTTTTTCGCGCCCAACATACTTTAGAGCTTCCTTTTTTTCCGCAGTGGCATCGAGAGATGCATAAGTCAGGATATAATCTCTGAGTTCACTGATCTTATCTGTCTCATGACCGTCTCCATCCTTTTTTTTGATCCTGAAACTGTTTTTATCATTGCAGAATATCTTTATATCCTCGGCGATCTTATGTTTGGCATCAAGAAGCTTTTTCTTAGACGCGGGGAGGGTCTCTGCCGACTTTGTTGCGGTTTTACCCTGCAGTTCTCTCTCCAGGAGCTCCTCCTTTTTATAGGACTGCTTGCTGTCGATCACGTATTCATAATTCACATATTTCGGGTCACCGGTCTGAGGCTCCTTTAATGCCTTTTTCACTGCACTCAGTCTCTTTTCAAAAAGTTCCCTGCTCTTGTCTGAAAGCTTCATTCCGCTGTCTTCGAGAGCCTTTTCTATCACAGCCGGATCGATCCCATCTATTTTTTTATCAAGACCATCTGAGAGTTTTTTGAACTTTTTCTCGCTTGCACCGTAGGCATACTTGTACATCTTAAAATTATGCTCCGGAATAGTTATCTCTTTGGGAAGCTCCGTTTCCGAAAAAGCGCCCGTATTATCCATCATTCTGGCACTGTCTATCATCAAAGTCTTAGTGCCCTGAAAAACAGTCTTTCTCACTGTATATCTGATGCTGCTCTCCGGCCTGTCCTTGATACCCAGGATCATATCCACTATCTGAGCCTCTCTTAACTGCATGAGAGCCTCTTCCGAGTAATTGATGGCCAGCTTCTCTTTTTTTGCCCTGGTGACTATATCTTCCATGGATTTCAGATCCGTTTCATCAAAGGTATGATCATCGCCGTTTTTTTCTATTTTTTTGTATGAGGAAAAATCGCAGGCGCCCGTTAACACAGAAGCTGCTATATTGTCCTTTTTCTCTTCTTTTTTTATGACCTTT
>CACXGM010000188.1 GCA_902767075.1 uncultured Lachnospiraceae bacterium | reverse complement strand
TACCTAAGCTTGCGGGTGGGTAGAGGGATTCGAACCCTCGACCTTCAGAACCACAATCTGACGCGCTAACCAGCTGTGCTATACCCACCAAAGTGATCACTTCGTTATTTCGAAGTGATTAAATGTGCCCGAAGGGATTCGAACCCCCGACCCACGGCTTAGAAGGCCGTTGCTCTATCCAGCTGAGCTACGGACACGAAGCGACGTGAGCTGCGTACTTTGCAGCCACGTGAACATCGCAATGCCTCTCTGCGATGTTCATACGGAGTATCGCGCCGCGTGCGCTGTTCTGTAGCGCATGCGTTTCTCGGCTCTACTACGTACTCAATAGCGACGTGTGCTGCGTCCTGTGCAGCACGCGGAGACCCGGCCCAATAGCCATCTCCGTCTTGTCTGTCTCAAAACCGACTATGTTATTCTATCTAAATTAAACAAAACTGTCAACAAGTATTTGTATTTTACTTAAAAATATTTTTTATTACCCCTCATATGGCATCATTTCTATGGCGTACGAAGGCTGCATTCTGGTCTCATTACTGTGCTTATAAAACTCGCTGATGACCTTCTCCACTTCACCCTCCACCTGCTGTGCATTACATCCCTTGTATACGATAAGGTACTGCACATTACTGTAGCGGATGCACTCACCATGCTCCCTTACCACCTCTTTGATGGAGTACTCCATATTTTTCATGGAATCCTCTATCTCCTCGATGACATGGGTCTCTCCGGGGCCGTTCTCTAGGGTCACCATGACATAAGCATAATCCAGGCGGCTCTCCTGCTGCTCCCCCACCAGTCTTATCAGAAGTTTTTCCATTTCTTTGCCCTGATAACCGTATGCCGCGTTCTGGCCCACCTTCACGCGCTTTAACTTCTGCATTATCATCAAAAGCTCGATATTTGAGTGATTCTTCTCGAAATTGTCCGCAGTCTCGTAAACGGCCTTATTCCCTTTTCCGTTTCGCTTAACAAAATATAGAGCTTTGTCCGCATTCCTATAAACATCGTCAAAGCTGTCCGTAGGATTGGAAAGACAGAGGCCCGCCGAAAGAGAAAGCTTTGCAAACTCATGGATGCCGTTCTTTCTGGTAGCGAAATCATTCATGATATCATCTGCACATTTTTCGCCCTCTTCTTTAGAAGCAAAAGGCAGATATAGCAAAAACTCATCGCCTCCGTACCTGCATGCGATTCCTTTTCCGTAATCTATCAGGATCCTGCTGACGAGATCAAGAGCCCGGTCTCCCGCTGAATGACCCTCATTTTCATTTACCGTTTTCAGATTATCCAGATCGAAGAAGATCAAACATCCTTTTCCTTCGGTCATGGCGTTCTCGATCTTTCTCTCACCCTCACTTCTCTGGAGCAGTCCGCAGATCTCTGCTTCCGCTCCTCCCACCTTATCTTCCTTGTCATGATCTCCGGTGTGATTTGTCTCGATTACGGAATTGAGAGCTCCCGCATCCAGCATATCAATGAATACTCCGGCAAAATCGGGATCAAACTGTGTTCCCTTTCCCCTGATGAGTTCATCCCTGATGGATGACAAGGGAAGCGCAGGACGATAAACTCTCTTTGAACTCATGGCATCAAAGGCATCGGCAATGCATACGATTCTGGCCTCCTCCGAGATCTGATCTCCATAGATCCCGTCGGGATATCCCCTTCCGTCGAATCTCTCATGGTGATGTCTTGCAACATCCTCCGCCAGTTCCAGCACTCCTGCCTTTTTCAGAATATCGCTGCCCACAACCGTGTGGGATTTGATCATATTGAATTCGTCATCATTGAGTGTACCGGACTTGTTCAGCACTCTGTCGGGCACGATGATCTTTCCGATATCATGGAGGATCGCTGCATTATGAAGTTTCTCTATCCGATCCTCGCTCCATCCCAGTTTTCTTGCCAGAAGGCATGCATACTCGGAAACTCTGCTGGCATGTCCGTTTGTATACGCGTCCTTTGCATCCAGAGACATTACCAGGGCGCGGATGAGCTGAATGGACATCTTCTCAACCTTTTCTCTGCGCTCCTCAGCCACCGCTGTCTGACGGGTTACTTCCGACACAAGGTATTTTTGCAGGTGGCTGAGCTCCAGCACTCTCTCCACGCGCTTCATCATCACCTCTGCCACAAAGGGCTTTGTGATAAAGTCCATGGCTCCCAGTTCAAATCCCTGGATCTCCGAGTCATGATCACTGTCTGCCGTCAGGAGGACCACCGGAATATCTCTCCAGTTGGAGGATGCCTTCATTTTCTCCATCACTTCAAAGCCGTCAAGTTCCGGCATATGAAGATCCAGCAGTATCAGATCCGGTGTATGGTCCATCAGATAAGCAAGGCACTCCTCGCCGCTGGACACACATTCCACAGTATATTCACGGGAGATTATCTTCTCCGCGATCTTTAAGTTGATCTCTGCATCATCCACAACAAGGATGAGTGTTTCTTTTCCCATATTCTCTCCTTGAGGCAAAACCCCGGGCTCTATCCCACCGACTCAAACATGTCATCATAGATTCCAAAGAAATCGGCTTTTATCTGTATTTCGTCCGACAGAGTTACCAAGCCCCATAGCTCTTCGTTCAGGTTCTTTACAATGCCGGATACAAATCCGTTATACTCATCTGCAAAGGCTTTCTGTCTGCGTTCCTCAACAAGCTTTTCCTTGTTGACATCAGTCTGCGCCCTGTCAAGAGTACTGATACACTTAAAAATATGATATCCGGATTCGTTTGTGATCACGTCGCTGATCTCTCCGGTGGAAAGATCAAATACAGCTTCCTCTATGGACTGTTCCATAGCTCCCCTTGCAAGAGAGAGTGTGATCTCGTCTTCGTCACTGTACTCTGCAGCCAGCACTTCAAAGTCCTCTTCGCCGAGAAGCGCCTGCTCCCTTATCTCATTTATCAGCTTATACCTTTCGCTTTTCTCGTCCGGGGAGTAGCTGACAAATTTACCCGTGCCGTCAGCCACACCTGTAGCGATAAAAATATGCTGCAGGACAATGGTTCTGGCTTCATCATCGCTTATCTCGGGGTTGATATCTGCTATCAGCTGCTCCACCACTTTATTAGAAAGAGCATATTCCTGATACATGGAATAGAGCAGATCCTCATCCACACCAAGATACTCTATTTCTTTTTCGTCCAGTTCCGAATAATACTTCCGGGCACAGGTGCGGCATAGCTGCCTCTCCTCATCATCAAGGTCAACCCCTTTGCTCTGTGCCATGAGATACATGGTTTTGACCTGGGCGATCTTTGCCAGAACGGTATCCTTTACGTTTTCCTCCAGTGATACTCCGTCCAGACTAGCCTTCCAGATACCGCTGCCATACACTGATTCATACTGATTCTGAATGTCCGTCAGATAGACAAGTATCTCGGGAAGCTGACAACTGAGGTCATCTAATCTGAACACCTCATCTTTGGCAAAACCTGTGGTAATGACCACCTTTGTACCGCACCCGGTTATAACCAATGGATATATCATCAAAAAAAGAGCCAATACGGTACCCGGCAGTACTCTTTTCAATATGCATTTTACTATTTTTCTAAAATTACCCACTGATATAGTATACTACAAAAAAACTCCCATGGGAACAATTCCCGTGGGAGTCGGTTTCTTAAATCTTACGCCTTGATCACATCGCCTGCAAGCGCTCCTGACCGCTCATCGATCCTGATGGTATCCCCCTCCGATACAGTATCGGAAAGGATGAGCTTTGCAGCCATAGTTTCCACATTTTTTTGAACATATCTCTTAAGAGGTCTTGCACCGTATACCGGATCATAGGCTTCATCCGCAATAAACGTCTTTGCCCCGGGAGTGAGTTCAACCTTGATCCGTTTTTCCTCAAGTCTCTTGTTTATGTCAGCGATGATGAGGTCGATGATTCCGGACAGGTTATCCTTTGTCAGCGGTTTAAAGAGAATGGTTTCATCCAGACGGTTTAAAAACTCAGGTCTAAAGTGAGCCTTTAACTCGTCAATGACCATATTCTCCGCCTCCTCGCGGATCTCTCCCCTGTCATCTATTCCATCCAGCAGATACTGAGCACCGATATTTGAGGTCATGATCAGAATAGTGTTCTTAAAGTCCACAGTCCTGCCCTGAGAATCAGTGATACGTCCGTCGTCCATCACCTGCAGTAATACATTGAATACATCGGGGTGTGCCTTTTCTATCTCATCAAAGAGCACAACGCTGTAGGGCTTTCTTCTCACTGCCTCCGTGAGCTGGCCGCCCTCCTCGTACCCTACATATCCGGGAGGCGCTCCGATGAGTCTCGATACGGAATACTTCTCCATATACTCCGACATATCGATCCTGACTATATTGTTTTCATCATCAAACAGCGATGCGGCAAGTGATTTCGCCAGCTCTGTCTTTCCGACACCGGTGGGGCCCAAAAACAGGAATGAACCGATGGGTTTTCGGGGATCCTTTATACCAGCCTTTGATCTCAGGATCGCTTCGCTGACTCTGGTGACAGCTTCATCCTGCCCCATGACTCTCTTGTGCAGTTCATCATCCAGATGAAGAGTCTTACTCCTCTCGCTCTCAGTAAGCTTGGTAACGGGAATACCTGTCCACCTGGAGATGATCTTTGCGATCTCGTCCTCCTCAACTCTTTCGTGTACCAGCTTCTCGCCGCCGTTTTCTTTCTCCTGTTTATCCTCCTGCGCCTCAAGTTCCTTCATAAGTGAAGGCAGCTTAGAGTATTGAAGTTCGGATGCTTTCTCGTAATCGCCGTCACGCTGTGCGATAGCGATATTATCCTTTGTCTCCTCTATCTGCTTTCTGATCTCGGACAGCCTCTCTGCTGCGTCCTTCTCGTTGTCCCACTGTGCTTTCTGCGCTGAGAAGGTTTCTCTTAATTCTGAAAGCTCTTTCTGAAGTGCCTCCAGTCTGTCACGACTCAGCTGATCGTCCTCTTTTTTAAGGGCTGTCTCTTCGATTTCCAGCTGCATGATATGACGATTCATTTCATCAAGCTCCGCAGGAAGTGAATCCATCTCGGTCTTGATCAGCGCGCAGGCTTCATCCACCAGGTCTATGGCTTTGTCGGGAAGGAATCTGTCGGATATATACCTGTTTGACAATACTGCTGCCGAAACAAGTGCACTGTCCAGGATCTTTACTCCGTGATAGGTCTCATATCTTTCCTTGAGTCCTCTTAAGATGGATATAGTATCCTCCACTGTGGGCTCATCCACCATAACAGGCTGGAAACGTCTCTCCAGAGCCGCATCCTTTTCGATATACATTCTGTACTCATCAAGTGTGGTGGCACCTATACAATGAAGTTCGCCCCTTGCCAGCATGGGTTTTAACATGTTTCCGGCATCAAGCGCACCGTCTGTTTTTCCTGCCCCCACAATAGTATGAAGCTCATCTATGAAAAGAATGATCTGTCCGTTACTCTTTCTGACTTCCTCCAAAACGGCTTTAAGTCTTTCCTCAAATTCGCCGCGGTATTTGGCTCCGGCCACGAGTGCTCCCATATCCAGAGCGAAGATCTTTTTATCTTTGAGGTTATTGGGAACATCCCCGCGAACGATCCTCTGGGCCAGACCTTCCACCACTGCGGTCTTTCCTACGCCGGGCTCACCTATTAATACGGGGTTATTCTTTGTTTTTCTGGAAAGGATCCTGACAACGTTTCTGATCTCGCTGTCTCGTCCGATAACGGGATCCAGCTTCTGATTCCGGGCTTTTTCAACCAGATCCTGGCCATACTTTTCCAGAGTATCATAGGTGGCCTCCGGATTGTCACTGACCACCTTCTGGTTTCCTCTGACTGTGGAAAGTGTCTGCAAAAATCTCTCGGTAGTGATTCCGTATTCTTTAAGAATAGCCTTTATCTCGGGATTTGGATTTTTGATCATGGACAGGAAAAGATGCTCCACCGAGACATACTCATCTCCCATAGCGTGAGCCTCATCCTCCGCACTGATCAGAACCTTGTTAAGTGCCTGTCCGATACGAAGATCTCCCCCGCTGACCTTAACACGCTTTTCTATGCCCTGAATGACTCTTTGTGTAAAGTGATCGGTGTCGATCTCCATCCTCTCGATGAGTTTCTTGATCAGACTGTCCTCAACTGTAAGAAGGCTTAAAAGGAGATGCTCTTGTTCAATTTCCTGGTTGCCGTACTCATACGCGATCTTTTCCAGGTTATTGACCGTTTCTATGGACTTTTGTGTAAACTTATTGATATTCATAGTCCTTCGCCTCTCTTTCTTTTTGTTCTATTACAACTATAACACCAAGTAAAAAAACTTCAATAGCAATTTTCTAAAATTAGTATAAACAATATGTAAATATATTGAAAATTCGAACCGCTTTGTAATATATTAATAAATTTGCAATTATTTGAATTTATTATATCAAAAATAATTGACACCACTTTTTTCTAATGCTACAATGTGTCTGTAATTGTAGATAGTGCTTTGATCTCACATATTTTGTAAGTCTTATGCCCTTTCAACAGATTTACATCATATGTGATTTTTTCATATATTTACAGTTACACTGCACAAATTGAGCCCAGAGCTCACACAATCTTAAGGAGGCACCAAAAAAATGAACAAGGGAACTGTTAAATGGTTCAGCGCACAGAAAGGCTACGGATTTATCACCAACGAAGCTGACGGAAAAGATGTATTTGTACACTTCTCCGGTATCAATGTGGATGGTTACAAAACTCTTGACGAAGGCGCAAACGTTACTTTTGACATCGAAGTAGACGAGTCAAAGGGCGGCAAAGAGCGCGCAGTAAACGTTACCGTTGTTAAATAATTGAACTAGGTGAACGAAAAACCGGAGCAGTTACGCTCCGGTTTTTTTGTGTCTTAATGTTAAATGTACAAGTTCTCGCAGAGTCATATCCATGCCTATTGTGATATCACTGCTTCAAGTTCTGCGTAAATCTCATCCCTGCCCTGCTTTGTCTCTGCGGAGAATGGAATGATCTTTGTTTCCTTGTCGCATTCCAGGGTTTCTTTTATAAGTTTGATCTGCTTCTGGGTCTGACTTCTGTTTATCTTATCAAGCTTTGTTGCTATAATAGTGGGAATATACCCCTGGGCACATATCCAATCATACATCATCTTATCATTCTCTGAAGGCTTGTGCCTGATATCTATCAGAAGATATACCTGCTTTAGCTGCTTGGATGAGTGAAGATATCTTTCGATCATCTTCCCCCATTTTTCCCTGATCTCCCTTGATGCGGATGCATATCCGTATCCCGGCAGATCCACAAAGTACAGACTCTTGTTCACATTATAGAAATTTATAGTCTGAGTTTTGCCCGGCTGGGAGCTGGTCCTTGCGAGAGCCTTGCGGCACACCAGGGCATTTATGAGGGATGATTTTCCCACATTGCTCTTTCCGGCAAAAGCAACTTCCGGAAGATTGTTTTCCGGAAGTTTACTCTTGATTCCCATTACTGTTTCCAATTCTACGGATTTAATAACCATATCAACTGCTTTTCTTGATCTTATGATCCTCGAGTCTCAATACCTCCGGGGAATCGGTTCCCTCAATGGCTTCCTTTGTGACTCTGCAACTTGTGATCTCGTCATCGGAAGGTATCTCATACATAACATCCATCATGGATTTCTCCATAATGGAACGAAGTCCTCTGGCTCCTGTTTTCTTTTCAAAAGCCTTCTCTGCGATAAGCTCAATGGCATCATCATCAAATGACAGATCCACCCCATCCATCTCGAAGAGCTTGCGGTACTGCTTAATCAGTGCGTTCTTGGGCTCGCGGAGGATTCTGACAAGAGCCTCCTTGTCAAGTCCCTGCAGACAGACATTGATGGGAACACGTCCCACAAACTCAGGGATAAGTCCGAACTTGACAAAGTCCTGAGTGCTGACTTCCTTGAGTATCTCATCCATCTCGAGATTGGTCTTTTTGGTGACCTCTGTGTTAAATCCGATAGCCTTTCTGTCAAGTCGGCTCTCGATGATCTTTTCAAGTCCGTCAAAAGCTCCGCCGCAGATAAAGAGGATATTTGTGGTATCGATCTGGATAAGTTCCTGATGAGGATGCTTACGTCCTCCCTGGGGAGGAACACTGGCAACAGTGCCCTCGATTATTTTCAAAAGCGCCTGCTGTACGCCTTCGCCCGATACATCTCTGGTGATGGATACGTTCTCGCTCTTCTTGGTTATCTTGTCGATCTCATCGATATAGACGATTCCCAGCTGGGCACGCTCCACATCATAATCCGCTGCCTGGATAAGTTTTAAAAGAATGTTCTCTACATCCTCTCCCACATATCCTGCCTCGGTAAGAGTAGTTGCATCTGCTATCGCAAATGGCACATTTATGATCTTAGCCAGAGTCTGGGCCAGATATGTCTTTCCCGATCCGGTAGGTCCCACCATTAAGATGTTACTCTTCTGGAGTTCAACATCATCGGCAGCTTTTTTGTACATAACACGCTTATAATGATTGTACACTGCCACGGAGAGAACCTTCTTTGCCTCATCCTGACCGATAACATACTCATCCAGAAACTCACGGATCTGCTTTGGTTTAAGAAGCTTTATATCACCGGTGCGTTTTCCTTTTGTCTCCTCCTCTTCGAAGAGATCGTCGTCGATTATATCGCGGCAGATATCAACGCACTCATCGCAGATATATATCCCGGAAGGTCCGGAGATAAGCTTTTTAACTTCCGATTGTTTCTTGCCACAGAAGGAGCATCTCACTTCGGGGCCCATCTTTCTTCCTGCCATTTTATCAATCCTTCTTCTCTTCAGAATCGTGAAGAGCAATTACCTTGTCAACAAGTCCGTACTCTTTAGCTTCCTCTGCGGTAAGCCAGTTGTCTCTGTCGGTATCCTCGCAAACAGTCTCATAGGGCTTTCCGGTATTTTCAGCCAGGATACGGTTTAACTTTTCCTTGGTGCGGAGAATATGCTTCGCTGCGATCTCGATCTCGGTAGCCTGACCCTGTGCTCCGCCAAGGGGCTGATGGATCATGATCTCCGCATTGGGAAGAGCATAACGCTTTCCCTTTGCTCCGCCCGATAAAAGGAATGCGCCCATGCTGGCTGCCATACCGATACATACTGTGGAAACATCGCACTTGATATACTGCATGGTGTCATAGATAGCCATGCCCGCGGTAACGCTTCCTCCGGGGCTGTTGATATAGAGGTGAATATCCTTTTCAGGATCCTCTGCCTCCAGGAAAAGAAGCTGTGCAACTACAATACTTGCGGAAGTGTCATTAACCTCTTCACCGAGGAAAATGATCCTGTCCTTCAAGAGCCTGGAATAGATATCGTATGATCTCTCGCCCTTGCTGGTCTGTTCAATGACATAAGGAATTAAACTCATTTATATATCCTCCCTAAGAATAAAGTGCCAAGGGTTCGCGTCGTCCGCGCACGCTTAGCACTTTCTATTCTAATATTATTTCAGGATTTTTGCATTAATCCTTTAGTTAAATATTTCTTAAATAACCATTAAATGATCATTCTTCCTCAGCAGCCTCTTTCTCTGCCTTCTTTCTGGGAGCTCTCTTCTTGGTCTCCTTAGCATTGTCTGCTGCGAACTCAAGAGCCTTCTTTACGAGAATGTCTTTCTCGATCTGCTTCTTGCCTTCCTCGCCTACCATGTCCTTTACCTTGTCGAGCTCAAGAGCATAAGCCTCAGCCATGGTCTTTAACTCAGCTTCGTAATCTTCCTCGGTAACGGTGATGTTCTCAGCCTTTGCGATTTCCTCAAGAACGAGTCTGGACTGGATCCTGGAAAGAGCCTGGGGCTTAACCTGCTCCATAAACTTGTCCATGGTCATTCCGGAGAACTGAAGGTACTGCTGGAATGAAAGACCCTGTCCCTGAATTCTCTGAGCGAACTCATTGATCATATTCTTCTGCTCGGTCTCAAGCATAGCATCGGGAATCTCCATCTTGGAATCCTCGATGATCTTGTCGATAACAGCATCCTGCTTTGCAGCCTTTGCATCGGAAAGCTTCTTGGCTTCCAGATCTGCCTTCAGGCTCTCTTTGAACTCCTTGAGAGTCTCAAAGGAAGAAACCTCTGAAGCGAACTCATCATCAAGCTCGGGAAGTTCCTTTGTGGTGATGGACTTAACAGTGCACTTGAATACTGCGGGCTTTCCTGCAAGCTCTTCAGCCTGATAGTTCTCGGGGAAGGTAACATTTACATCAACTTCTTTTCCGATCTCTGCACCGATAAGTGCCTCCTCAAATCCGGGGATGAATGCACCGGATCCGATGGTAAGGGGATAATCCTCTCCCTTGCCGCCTTCGAATGCAACGCCGTCAACAAATCCTTCGAAATCGATAATGGTCTCATCGCCGTCCTGTACGCTGCGATCGGTAACCTCGATCTTTCTGGCCTGCTTCTCCTGCTCCTTCTTAAGAGCTTCCTCTACATCTGCATCGGTAACGGTAACATCGATAGCATCGATCTTAACCCCCTTGTACTCGCCAAGAGTAACAGGAGGTCTGAGTGCTACGGTAGCAGAGAATACAAAGGGCTCGCCCTTTGCCATGGATACTACCTCGATGGAAGGCTGAGATACGATCTCCTCCTCACACTCGTCATATGCTTTCTCATATGCATCGGGGATGCAGATATTTGCAGCATCCTCAAAGAATACTTCGGGACCGTACATCTTCTCGATCATCTTTCTGGGAGCCTTACCTTTTCTAAAGCCCTGAACATTGATCTTGCCCCTGTTCTTCTGATATGCACTCTCAACAGCTTTCTCAAACACATCGGCATCAACGGTGATGGTGAGTTTAGCCATGCTTCCTTCTAATTTTTCAACCTGTACGCTCATCTTCGCGTCGTCCTCCTTAAAGTCCGGCCTGTCCATCAGGCCACAATCAGTTGTTGATTATATCATGATTACGGCCTCAGCGCAAGAAAAATAAGAAAAAAACAGCCTATTTAACGCTTTTGCACGAATTGTGGTATACTGATCTAAAGTCATCTGTAAAAAATATCTAAACCCGGGAGGAGCATTATGGCGATCAATGATACAAAGGTTGGAGGAGTTTCCGTTTCCGAGGTACCCTCTCAGTACAAAATCAGCAAGGTATCCCTTACCTTCGGTATACTTTCATTGCTGCTTCTACCCGTATTTTCCGTTCCCGGTCTCATCACCGGCTTTCTGGCATCGAGAAAAGAAAAGCCGGCGCGCAGATTCTACGTGCCGGGTATCGTTACCTCAGCGATATCGCTGGGGCTCGCCATTATAGTTTTTATTCTGTTCAGAGTGCTGCTTGCCGTGTTCGGATTAAGCTTAAGCGATCTGAAGGATCTGGATCATTGTATGCAGGTCATCGCTGATTTTGTGGTGGCTCACACTCCCTGATGTTTCTGAATATGAGCAATCCTCTTTGTATAGCGCTCTTAAGGACTGCCTTTACGGACTAATCCGTAGGCTTTTTGTAGAAATTACCTAGGAGTCTTTCCGTTTTCAGAGTATTTACAAAAGCATTGGGGTCCACTTCTTTTATTATCTTTGTTATCTTGCCGGATTCCGAGGCAGACACTACGGAATAAACCACTTTTCTTTCCTGATGTTCGTACGATCCTTCCCCCTCCAGAACAGTAGCGCCATGATTTAAATTATCATATATGGCTTTGCAGACGGCATCGGGATTGTCCGTTACCACAAAGAGGGTTGCCCTCTGATATTTCCTGTAGAGCACGCGGATGACCGCTGTGGTGGCATACTGGAAGATAATAGAATAAAGCGCCTTGTCCCATCCAAAGAGAAATCCTGCGGCTGTGAGTATAATGGCATTGATGATCAGCGGTACATTAAAGGAGTCGATACCGTTTTTCTCCGAAAGATACATTGCGATGAAGTCCGTTCCTCCGCTGGTGGCATCAACAAAAAGGCACAGACAGATAGAAAAACCGTTTATCATTCCGCCAAAGATACTGATAAGCAGCGTGTCCTGTGTGATCACATAGGAGGGAAGGATATCCGTGAGAATACCTGTCAGAATGATCATCCAACAGGAAAAAAGGGTAAATTTCTTTCCCAGAAATCTGAACCCGATGTATACGGGAAACGCGTTCAGCAAAATATTTATGGGAGTATAAGGAATGCTTATGTGCAGGAATTTGGAAAAGACTTCCTGCAGCAAAAGCGTCAGCCCGCTGACTCCTCCGGGCAGAAGCCCGCCTGTATGAACAAAGGTGTTGATATTGAGCGCCATGATCAGTGAGGCTAATGAAACTGCCACAAATCTGACCAGCAGATTGTTTTGAAAACCTTTTTTATCTTTTGTCATTATTATAATTGATCCTTTTTCGGTATAACTTTTTCCGAGGGAAGATATTTCTTGACAGTCTCCTCTAACAGGGAGGCATCAAGAGGCTTTGTCAGATAATCAAGGAATCCCGCCTCGGTATAGATTTTTCTGCTGTCTGAGAAAGCGTTCGCAGTCAGCACGATAGCAGGGGTATTTTTGTTCAGCGATGCTTCATCCCCCCTGATAAGTCTTAGTGTCTCGATTCCGTCAGGCTCCGGCATCATATGGTCCAGCAAGATCAGATCATATTTCTTTTCTTTACATTTTTCAACTGCCGTAAGGCCCTTATCGCATTCATCCGTTTTTATATCAACCCGCTTCAGGAAATATCTGACGACCTTCAGGTTCATTATATTGTCATCCACTACCAATATGTCGGCATCAGGCGCGGTATAATCGCTCTTTCTCTCCTCGTTTTTTGCGGAAGACTTTCCGCTGTTTAAAAAAACTTCCTTCAAAAGACTCTTGTCATGAACGCCGACTGTCATCTCGATGGTAAATACCGAGCCCTCCATATATTTACTCTTTACGCTGATCTTTCCCCCCAGGGAGTCGATTATACTCTTGACGATAGCAAGGCCCAGTCCGGTACCTTCAATACTCCTGTTTTTCTTTACATCCGCCCGAGTAAAGGCCTCAAACAGGTGCTTCTGATCCTCCTCGCCGATCCCACGGCCCGTATCTGCAATACTCATGATCAGCAAAAACTCGTCATCCGACTTGTATTCTCCTCCCAGAGATAGTGTTACAGATCCCGTGTCGGTATATTTGATGGCATTGTTAATGAGGTTGATGAGGATCTGTCTGATCCTGAATTCATCGGAGATCTGGCCGTCCGGTACCTCGGAGATTATCTTCGTCTCCAGCTTGAGTTTTTTATCGTCCGCCCTTTCCTTCAGCATGGGCATGATATCTCTCAAAAGCTGGGACATACTGTATTCCACGTGATTGATCTCCATTTTGCCTGCTTCGATCTTGGAAAAATCCAGCACATCATTAACAAGCATCAGCAGCATCTTACCGGAGCTTTTTACACTTCCCGCGTAATCATCTATCACGGGATCTTTATTCTCCCGAAGGATCATCTCGTTCATTCCAAGGATGGCATTTATAGGTGTCCTGATCTCATGTGACATACTGGCAAGAAATCTTGTTTTTGCCTCGGACAGATCCACTGCCTTCTGGCGTTCGATCCTCACCTTCTGAAGGTCCGATATCTGCTGAACGACAGCCAATACCAGCAAAAGAGCCAGGCCGATCATCATAAAGACATCATCCACCAGTACCGGAACAAATGTCAGGATAAACAGTTCCGCGATACAGCACAGGAAAAACAGACCGAAACCTATAGCTGTATATTTATACTCCTTTGCGTTGCCTTTTGCAACTTCGGCGATCAGTATCACCATCACAGCCAGGATCTCGATACCGAGTACGCCGTCTATGTATACAAGCGCATCGGGGAAAGACATTATACCTGTAAAATGAAGTACAGTCCACGAGATCAGATTGATCGCAGATACCAGAAGCGCTATATTCATGATCCTGTGATATCTGCCATGCTGAAGTGAATCCAGATAGTATATGATATTGAAGGGCATCATAAGACACAGGAGATAGTTTACTATTCCATCGATGTGGTAGTGCCCAAATATAAAGGGACAAAAATATGAATTGGTGACCAGCCATCCGGAGATAACAAATATGCT
>CACXGM010000187.1 GCA_902767075.1 uncultured Lachnospiraceae bacterium | reverse complement strand
TTGAAGATGCTATGCTGCTGCTCACAGGAAAGAAGCTTGATTTCAAGTCATATTCTTTGTACGAAAAAGAGTCACTTGTAACCGAGGATAAACCCTTGGAACCCTACAATCCTACTGAGGAGAGGGTTCATGCTCTGTATTATGACGGACAGTTTGTAAAGGATGCCCGCACTACAGATATGTCTTTCGAAATGCAGGGCAGGATCATCGGCGGATGCATGGATTGTCTGGTAACACTCCTCGGCACAAAGTATGACAAGGTGAAAGAATTCAATGCAAAATACGCTGATGACGGTATTATCTGGCTCCTTGAGAGCTGCGATCTGAATGTGTTTGCCATAAGACGTGCTATGTGGCAGATGGAACATGCGGGCTGGTTTGAGAAGACAAAAGGATTTATTATAGGACGTCCTCTTAACGGCGATCAGATGCTTAATCTTGATAAATATGAAGCCATCCTGGAGATGGCGAGAAAGCATAATGTGCCCGTTGTCATGGATGCGGATTTCGGACACATCGATCCCATGATGCCGGTTATGATGGGATCTGTAGCAAAGGCCACCGTTTATGGTAATGATATGTGGATCAGCTACGAAATGAAATAGGAACGAAGGCTGTTTTTAATGAAAGTTTTTGATGAAAAAGAGTGTTTTTCCGCGATAGACAAGAATCTGTATGATTTTGCCAGAAGCGGAGCAAAGTTTAAGGAAGATGATACTTTTATATCATATTTCGGAAAGAGTATAAGCTACGGTAAATTCACCTCCGGTGTAGACAGGCTGATAAAGGTTTTGATCTCTTATAAGGAGTTAAGAAAGGGCGACAGAATAGTCATCAGTCCTCTTAATATGCCCGAGGCAATGCAGCTGATATATGCCTGCAATTATGTTGGTCTTGTTCCCATAATGGTGGATATCAGATTATCCCCCAGAGAAATGAAAAAGATCATATCCGATGTCGGAGCGAAGATTGCATTTGTCACTGATGTAAATGCTGCAAAGCTCGAGATCATCTGTGAGGCAGAGTGCCTTCAGAAGCTTTATGTTATTCCTGTAGCGGAGAGTATCGGATTTCCTTTTACTTTTTTTAAAAAGTTTTCAAGCTTTTTCACCGGAAACGATTATATGTTTAAGCGCCTGACTCATAAAAAGATTTCTGTCTGGCATGAGTTTGTTAACAGAAAATGCGATGAGATACCGGCTGACTTTGTGCCGGCGGGACCGGACAGCGAGATAGTCTTTGCTACAAGCGGATCCACAGGCGAGAAAAAGTACGTTCGTCACAGAGCAAGATCAATAAACTATAATGTTTATGTACATGAATACTATTACGACATGGGAAGCCCGGAATATGAATCCATGCTGGCTTTTATGCCCATCTTCATATGCTTCGGTTTTGTGGGTTCCTTACACCTTCCTATGTTTTTTTCTCAGAAGATCCATGTGCATATGATCTATGATATCCGAAAGATACCTGAGATCATCATGAAGGTAAGGCCCAGCTGTTTTGTTGGATCCATCGGCCATTGGGAGCGTATCGTAGGTTCGGAGGCTGTATTGAACGGAGACCTTTCTTTCTTAAGATACGGATTGTTCAGCGGAGAAAAGTGTGATAAAGACAGGCTTGAAGAGATCAATGACATCTTAGCCAAAAGAGGTGCCAAGACCAAGCTTTGGCAGGCCTACGGCATGACTGAACTTGCCCTTGTTTCCTTTCAGAATCCAAAAGATTATAAGCCCGGATCTGTCGGGAAGGTATTGCCTCTTATAGAGGCTTGCATTGTGGAACCCGGAACGGATAAGCTTGTAACCGAGGGAGGAGAAGGCGAAATCTGTATTCACTCCATCTGTCAGACTCCAGGATATCTATTAAATGATGAGGAGACTAAAAAGCTTATTCATAAGCATTCTGATGGAAAGCTCTGGGTTCATACGGGTGATTTCGGCTATGTGGATGAAGAGGGATTCCTGTTCATAAAGGACAGGATCAAGAATATGCAGGTTTCCGTCAGCGGAACAAAGATTTATCTACCGGCTCTTGAGAGTGTTGTCGGAAAAGATGAAGAGATAGAAAGATGTGCTGCGGTATCGGTAAAGGATGAGAATCGCAACGATATCAAAGGTATCATCCTGTTTGTTCAATGTAAGGGCAAAACCAATGAAAATGCTCTTAAAAAGAATCTTAGAAATACAATAAACGAAGAACTGCCAATATACTTGCATCCTGACAAGATAGAAATATTAAAGGAGATTCCACTCACTGCATCGGGAAAAACAGATTATCCTGCTCTTGAAAGAATAGCAAATGTAATTTCGGTTGATAGGGAATTTTCTGTAGTGACTCTGAAATAAGAGAATAAAGAAAACTGCCGGTGGTGGGACTCGAACCCACACGAGGTTGCCCTCAACAGATTTTGAGTCTGCCTCGTCTACCATTCCGACACACCGGCGCGACTTAATGATAATAACACAGAGATGATTTTTTTACAAGGATTAAATGTATAATGGAATGCAGAGAATTTGAAAAGAATATACCCTTGTATCTGAAAAACGGTCTCGATTATGAAACGATGGAGGCTTTTCAGGATCACATGAATTCCTGCAGCGCCTGCAAGGAGGAACTCAGTATTCAGTTCCTTGTCCAGGAAGGTATGAAGCATCTGGAAAACGGGGACAGCTTCGATCTGGATGACGAATTCAGAAACAGACTGGAAATGAGCAGGCGAAAGCACAAGAGACTTGGTTTTTTCATTGATCTGGGACAGTGGGTTTTAACTTTGATCCTTTTCCTGATGGGCGCAAGTCTGATCATTTTTTTTGGATAAATATTTTTAGAGGTGTTACAAATGAGCGAAAAGCTTGTTTTGATAGATGGACATAGCATAGCACACAGAGCATTTTACGGAGTGCCCGATCTTACCAATTCAGAAGGTCTTCACACAAATGCAATTTATGGTTTTTTGAATATAATGTTCAGGATTCTGGATGAGGAAAATCCGGATTATCTTGTTGTGACCTTTGATGAACATGCACCGACATTCAGGCATAAGATGTATGAGGCATACAAGGGAACAAGAAAGCCCATGCCCGATGAAATGCGTGAGCAGATGCCGGTTTTAAGACAGCTCCTGGAGGCCATGAAGATAAATGTTATTTCTGTTCCCGGTCTTGAAGCGGACGATCTGATGGGGACCCTTGCAAAGAAGGCTCAGGCCGAAGGGATCGAAGTATCGCTTGTATCCGGAGACAGGGATCTGCTGCAGATATCTGATGAGCATATACTTATCAGAATACCCAAGACTAATTATGGTAAGACAACTATAGAAGATTACAGACCTGCCGATGTTGTGGCAAAATATCAGGTCACTCCAAAGCAGTTTATAGAATTGAAAGCTCTGATGGGAGATACTGCGGATAATATTCCCGGTGTACCGAAAGTAGGAGAAAAGACCGCAACCGAGCTGATGGTAACCTATGGTTCTCTTGATGGGATTTATGAGCATGTGGAGGAGATCGGAAAAAAGAGTATCAAGGAATCTCTTATAGCAAACAGGGATCTGGCGGATTTAAGCTTAAAACTTGCTACAATCAAGATCGATTGTGATATCGAACTTGATAAAGAAAAATCCCGGGCAGATGGCTTCTTTAATCCCGAAAGCTACGAGATAATGAAAAGGCTTGGTTTCAAAAAAATCCTTGAGAGATTTTCCGGCGATGTAGTTAAAGAAACGGCCAAAGCTCCGAAGGCAGAGGTGATTGAATGCAAGAATATCGATGAATTCAGCGCTTGCCTTGATCGTGCCATTAAAACCGAATTCGGCTTATTCCTCTTAAATGAAGATGGAAATCTGTATGCTGCATCCGTATGCTTTGAAGAGGAAGGAGCTTTAAAAACATATTATATAAATGATTATATGGGTAGCGGACAGCTGCCTGATACAATCTGCAAGGCATCCGAAAATATATCCGGAATGCTTTATACGTCTGATATCAAAGGGCTTTATGAATACTTGGATCACACATCAACAGAGCATTATTTTGATATCGTCATCGGCGCATATCTTTTAAATCCTCTTAAAAATGATTATGATGCAGAGAGTATTGCAATAGAATATTTAGATCTCACTGTTCCTCAAAGAAAAGAAAGATTCGGCAAAGCACTGTTCTCGGAGGCTCTTTTAGCAAATACTTCCGAAGTGAGATCGTATTGCTGTGATAATGCTTTTATTTCTCTTTCCGCAGGTTTACTCATCAGAGATAAGCTGAACGAAACAGGAATGTCTTCTGTAATGAGAAACATTGAAATGCCTCTTACATCCGTTCTCTACGGAATGGAAAAAGAGGGCGTTCTGGTGAAACGGGAAGAACTGGCCGCCTATGGAAAGAAACTTGGAGTTCGTATCGATGAACTGGAAAAAGAAATAAAAGAAAAGTCGGGAGAAGACTTTAATATAAATTCACCTAAACAGCTGGGGGAGATATTGTTTGAAAAAATGAATATCCCCGGCGGCAAGAAGACAAAGACAGGCTATTCCACGGCGGCTGATGTACTGGAAAAGCTTGCACCCGATTATCCCTTTGTGGCTGATATTCTGGAGTACAGAGCACTCACAAAGCTTAAGAGTACATACGCTGACGGATTGGCCGGATTCATTGCTTCCGACGGAAGGATCCATACCAGTTTTAACCAGACCATTACCGCAACAGGAAGGATCAGCTCCACGGATCCCAATCTTCAGAATATACCGATACGCACAGAACTTGGCAGGCAGCTTCGAGCTGTATTTGTGCCAAAGGACGGATGCGTATTCGTTGATGCGGATTATTCACAGATAGAGCTTCGTGTATTGGCATCTTTGTCCGGAGATAAGGGCCTTATCGATGCCTATAAAGAGGATAAGGATATTCACAGGATAACTGCATCTAAGGTATTTGGAGTGCCCTTTGATGAGGTGACAGAACAGCTCCGCAGAAATGCTAAGGCAGTCAATTTCGGTATCGTATACGGGATCAGTTCCTTTGGCTTGAGTCAGGATCTTTCCATCGGTCAAAAGGAAGCAAAGGCATATATTGAGCAGTATTTCAAGACATATCCTCAGATAAAGGAGTATCTGGATAAACTGGTATCCGATGCGAAGGAAAAGGGGTACTCCGAGACATACTTTGGAAGAAGAAGACCTATTCCGGAATTAAAGGCACAAAACTTCATGCAGCGTTCCTTTGGAGAGAGAGTGGCTATGAATGCGCCTATTCAGGGCACGGCTGCGGATATAATGAAGATTGCCATGATCAATGTTGCAAAGAGATTATCGGATGAAGGATTAAAGTCAAAAATGATCCTTCAGGTACATGATGAAATAGTTATCGAGGCTTTGAAGGAAGAAAAAGACAGGGTCTGTGAGATAATCACCGAATCCATGAAGAATGCAGCAGATCTGGCTGTTACTCTTGAAGTGGGATTGGGCGTAGGAGAAAACTGGTTAGAGGCACATTGATGAAGTTTATTGGGATTACTGGTGGCGTCGGAGCCGGGAAAAGCGCTATAATCAAGTTCATAGGCGAGCACTATAAATGCAGGATATATATGGCGGATGATGTGGCTCATGAGGTAAGAAAGCCCGGAACGGAATGCCACAAAAAGCTGGTAGATCTGTTGGGGGAGGATGTGGTGCTTGACAGCAGAAAAATGGCAAAGGTAGTTTTTCCTGATGAGAAATTACTTGAAAAGGTAAATGCCATTATTCATCCGGCAGTGGAAAAATATATTCTGGATGCCAGAGATGAAGCGGAGAAGAGCGGAGAATATGAACTGTTTTTCCTTGAAGCCGCACTCCTGATAGAAGCAGGATATAAAAACATTCTGGATGAACTTTGGTATGTTTATGCCGACAGAGATGTGCGTATCAAAAGGCTGATGGAAAACAGAGGCTACAGCAGAGAAAAGGCGGAAGGCATTATGGACACTCAGCTGTCTGATGAAGTGTTCAGAGCAAATGCTGATTTTATAATAGATAACAGCGCCTCTCTTGATGAATCCTATGAGACGATCAAGAGAAGACTGGAGGGTTATACATGGCTAGAGTAAAAAAGGGTTCGGATAATCTTGTATTTGGACTTGATATCGGTACACGCAGTATCGTGGGAACCGTTGGTTATCTGATCAAAGATAAATTTCATGTAGTGGGTCAGACCATAAGAGAGCATGAAACACGTGCTATGCTCGACGGACAGATTCATGACATCATGAAGGTGGGAAATACCATCAAGGAAGTAAAGGAAGACCTTGAAAAGAAACTTGATGTGACTCTTTCAGATGTATGTATAGCTGCCGCAGGTCGTGTTCTCCGTACAGTCACCACCACAGCAGAGATCGTATTCGAAGCTGAGAAGGAGATAGATAACGAAGATATTTACAATCTTCTGATGAATGGCGTGGAGCAGGCTTATGCCGATTTCGCAAAGGTCAATGACTCCGATCTGAAATTTTATTGTGTCGGATATACCCCTATGCGTTATTATATGAACGGCTATCAGATGGGAAATCTGGAGGGGCACAAGGCTTCAAAGATCTCATGTGATCTGATAGCAACCTTCCTTCCCGATGATGTAGTGGATGGATTGTATAAAGCGGTTGAACTGGCAGGACTTCAGGTCTGCAATATGACACTGGAGCCTATTGCTGCCATCCAGGTAGCCATCCCTGAAAAGTTCCGTATGCTGAATCTTGCTCTTGTGGATGTGGGTGCGGGAACAAGCGATATTTCCATCACCAGCGAGGGTACCATTGTTGCTTACGGCATGATTCCTACCGCAGGTGATTCACTTACGGATATAATCGTTCAGAACTGTCTGGTAGAGTTTGATGTGGCAGAAGATATCAAGAGGTCTGCAGACGGTCATACACCTATCGAATACAATGATATACTGGGCCTTCCCCAGACCATTGAACCATCCAGAGTACTTGAAATGCTGGATGCAAAGCTTGATGAGATGACGGACCTTGTTGCCGCTGAGATCAAGAGATTAAACGGAGATAAAAGCGTTAGCGCGGTATTCGTAGTTGGCGGCGGCGGAACCGTTCCGGGTTATACGGATAAGCTTGCGGAGAAGCTGGGAATTGTAAAGGAACGTGTTGCCATCAGAGGAAAAGAGGTAATGCAGTCCATCGAATTTGAAAATGAT
>CACXGM010000186.1 GCA_902767075.1 uncultured Lachnospiraceae bacterium | reverse complement strand
GAGAGGGTGGGATTCGAACCCACGCGCCCTTTCGGACAAACGGTTTTCAAGACCGCCTCGTTATGACCGCTTCGATACCTCTCCATTCACTTTCAATTGTTTGCCACTCATCAGCGGCGTTTAATATAATAGCAAACTTCCCCCTCAAAAGTCAACACTAAATTTACAAATATTTTGAAAAAAAAGTCTTTTTATTCTCCGTCCAAAATATCTTGTTATTTTCGCCTTGTAAACTTCGATCCTTCCTGATAAAACTGACGCATTCTTCCCTGCATTGCGGCATTTGGATTGTACATTGCATATCCCCTGATCATACGCTCGGCATCCTTATGAGTCTCATCGTCAGCCTTCTTACCCTCGTTTATCTCCTTCATCAGGAGTTCGATCTGCATATGCATTACTTCCATGTTCTCCGCCATATTCTTCATAATATCTATTATATATTTATGATTGTTCTGGACGAAGTCTCCCATCTCCCCTTCTGTCACGCGAAGGGCATAAACATCCGAAAATGCCACCACAGTATATATGGAAGGCTTTTTGAGGAGCAGGCCGAATTCGCCGAAGCATGATCCTTCATCGATAATACCGACTATAACTTCATTTTCGGTACCATATCCCATGTAGACTTCCGCGAATCCCTTTACTATCTTGTACATATCGAGATTCACTTCACCTTCACTCAGTATGATGGATCCCTCTGGAAACTTTGTCAGTTTACTTGGCTGCTTTGTATCCGTACCGGTGTTTTCCATTCATCTTCCTCCTTGCAGCTTACTACCTTTTATACGAAGGTATAACCTTAAGTTTATGCTCATTTATTGTATGAAGCCTGTCGATCTTCTTCTTTATCTCTTCATCAGGGCACTTTCCCGTCATGATGTACTCATCCAGCATCTCATATGTGAACCCGAGCTTTTCCTCATCACTCATACCGCTGAGTCCGTCGGAAGGAGTCTTGTGTACCAGTCTTTCCGATAAACCAAGAGCCTCTCCAATAGCTAATACCTCTCTCACCGTAAAATCGGAAAGAGGTGAAAAATCTCCCGCCGCATCACCGTATTTCGTGCTGTATCCCACATAATCCTCAGACTTATTGCAGGTATTGGCCACGCGGCCGCCATTTGGAAGGGACTGAGCCACGGCGTAAAGAGTGCTCATCCGTATTCTGGGCGGAATATTGATCTTCAGATCGCGGGTAATGGGTACAGAATCTTCTGCAAAAGCCTCCTTTGTTCCCGGTCCGTAATATTCCGCATTCTTAATACTTTCCGTCAGAGCATCTGCAGCCGGTCCTACGTTTATGATAACTGCAGGGATACCCAGCATTTCAACCACTGATTTTGAATCCTCAATATCCGGCTGTATGCCTCTGGGCATAAGAACACCCATGACACGCTCCGCACCCAGCGCTTCCTTTAAAAGGGCTGCCACGATGGTTGAATCCTTTCCTCCGGACAATCCCACTACAGCCGTTGCCTTCGGTCCGTTTTTATCAAACCAATCGCGGATCCACTTAACGATCTTTTCTTTTTCCTCTAAAGCATTAAACTCTTTCATTGCGGTCTATCCTTCCCCAATAACTATTGTCTGTCAAAATAGGCTTTTCCACCGCCGGGCAAGAAATATGTTCTGATATATCCATCCGTGGACACCACTACAAATTCGTTTGTATCCTCCACATAATAAACATCATCCCCGTCCTCTGCTTCGATCTTGTGGAGCGCATCAGGATTATTCACAACTGCAGATGCCGCTGCTTCATAGCTTTCCGGGGAATCGAAGCCCATTTCTATACCGTGCTTTTCATAATGCTGGTTAAGATACTTGCTGTTTCTGAACCTGTACTCCACCGCTTCATCTGATTCCGGTTCCTGTATTTCTTCAGCAACATCTTCGATAACCGTTGGTTCGTCCACTTCCTCAGCAGGTTCCTCAATAACCAATGGTTCATCTGTTTCCTCAACAGCATATGCCTCATCAGTACTGTCAATATCCCCTGTGTCATTAATGGCGCCGCATCCCAAGAGCGGGATAAACAGCGCCAGAAGAAGGGGCATAAGTAACATTCTAAGTCTATGCTTCATCGCCCGCTCCTTCTTCTTCCGAAGCTATTTCTTCAGGAAGAGGTTTTCTCACATAATCAATAAACCGTTCCGCGCATGCTCCGAATTCGGCATAGTTTTTTCTGGCCTCATTCAGACTCATATCATTCGCACCGGTTTCATCGGGATATCTGACCTGGGATGGATCATTCTCCCAGAAGCAGACCGGACATATTTCAAAAGCCGAATCCTCCGGATCCAGTGTCCTATTCCCGCAACAGGGGCATGTCTCATATTCGGCATGCCGGGCTTCGCTGTTAAGATCGTCATAAGAATAATTTTTGTTATCGTTCAATGAACTTCCCTCTTAGAAAAAATAAAGCAATACTATCATTACAACACCATACACACCGCACGCGACCAAAAGCACCTTGTCGGAAAGAATGAGCATGGTCGGATCCGCATCGGATCTTCCCTTGAAAACCTGCAGCAGATATCTTGACATTATAAACAGTACGATGGGCACAGTGTAGATCAGTCTTGTATTCTGTGAGATCGACCACAGAGAATAAAAAACAAGAGTAATCGCTGCACACAAAAACACTGACCCGTTCAGAAAAGCCATATCATAGCCCCCCAAAGCCTCTCTTGTGGCTCCGTTTCCATAGTTTGCAAGTTCACCCTTTCTTTTTCCAAATGCCATGAAAAGAGAAAGCGAAATAATGGTAAGAAACATCCATTCAGAAACGCCTTGGGAAACGACAGTTCCTCCCACAAGAACTCTGATAACAAAACCGGCGGCAATGCAGAAGCAGTCGATTATAACCTTATGCTTAAGCCATATGGAATACAAAACATTTATTATTATGTATATGACTGCAAAGATCAGCGATTTTAAATTAACATAAGCGAAAAGAACAAGTCCCGTAACAATGAGTATGGAAAACATGATCCATGCTGAAGGTATGGTGATCAGGCCGGAGGCTATGGGCCTGTGTTTTTTCACCTCATGAAGCCTGTCTTTGGGAGCATCGCAAATATCATTCAAAACATATATCGCCGAAGACACCAGACAGAAAGCCAAAGCAAGCAAAACAACACTGAGGGTTTTTCTCCACTCGAAAAGCTCCAGTGAAAATACTATAGGCGCAAAAACAAATACATTCTTAAGCCATCCCTTTATTCTCATTTGTTTTATATAAGCTTTAAGCTTGGACATTTGCCGATATCCTTTCAAAAAACAGGCTGATTACCACATTTGATATACTCTGATCTCAAATCCGGAAGCTACCCCTTTCAAATATCTGAATATGCTTCGAGCGGAACAGTATATATTCTGCACTTCAAAAAAATAGCTGTCGGGAATCTCTCCGGTATACTTATATATCAGAGGATATTTTTCATCCAGTTTATTATAGAAGGCCGCTACTCCTCCATACCAATCCTGCCTTGCCTCGAGGAATAAATCTCTTTCTCCCGAGGAAGTCACCACATACTGGGGACAATTGCCCCATCTGTATACATCCGGATCTCCGTTTTCAAAATCCGAAAATGCACCATAAAACCCGCCCGGATCAAGCGGTGTATCACAGTCCTTTGCAGTATTAGCCTCTGTTATTCCCATCTCCGCAAATATGGGCTGATTATAGATTCTGCTGTCAGGTGCCAGGAATCTTGCCGTATATGCAACAGAGGCAATAACGAGACTGCAGACAGGAAGTGCGAAGATCAGCAGATTCGAAACAATTCTTATTACCTTTTTGTTTTCAAATCTCTTATTCAAATAATCAAATAGGGCAAAAGCACCGACTGCAGCAAAACCAATACCCGCTTCATAGATCGGAAGTGTATATCTCTCCCAGTGAACTTTCAACACTGAAATAGGAAAAAGATATGCAAAAAAAGTGAGCAGTAGAATCGTCGCCTTTACATCTTTCTTAAATGCAACCACAATTCCCCAAAGAGCGCTAAGAGTAAACACAAGCCCCAGATGAACTCCGGTGGTTTTAAGGTAATACCAGATCGTCTGTGGGAAATTAAGTCCGTCTCCTCCGATGTGCTGGCTGTGATTCTGCCCTCGCATAATCTCCAACACATTTCTGTAATCTATTAAGAGCACAGGGGAAACCGCCATGATCCCCAAAAGAAAGAACAATATAGCAAGAGCCCCATGCTTAACGATCATGTCAATTTTTTTCTTATGAGTTGAAATAACGGATACAGCTATGATCATACATCCGAAAACTCCCGGATACTTTTCGCATGTAGCCACCGCACTGAAGAACGCCATCCCAAAAAGCAGATGAACCGAAGGTTTCTTTTGATAAAGCAGTGCAAAATAAAGAACCATCATCAAAAAAAACAAAAGCGGAATATCCGGCGTAATATAATGAGAATGCTCAATAAATGCAGGAAAAATCGCTGCTATAAATGCTGCCAGCAAAGCCTGTTTCTTTCCCCATAACCTTACAATAAGATAAGTCAAGATCACTATTCCGACGCCAAACAATGCCGTCAATACCCTGGATGCTGTTGTAAACAGAGAAAAATTCCGGGCGTAATTGACGGCAAAATCCGTCAATCCCCTGCTTGAAAAAACAAGTTTTTGAATAGCAAGATATAAAATAGTATTGAGCTTTATGGAGACATGGTTCGGTCTGTAATAATCCCTAACCTCAAAAGTGTTGTTTGCAGCACACTCATATGCCTTAGTGAAAATGAAGCCCTCATCGGGATGAAGATTATTGGCGGGCATTCCCCAATTAGCTCCAATGAGCCTAAGTGCCGCAGCGATAAAAATGATCAGGACCAAAAGAACAAAGTATTTCTTTTTATCCGGTTTATTGAAAATATTAATTTTCATAATCTCTCCAAATCTCACTTTTTAATGCTTTCACTCTTATTATCCGTTTCTCCCCATATAGCTGTAAGTACAATGGGAAGCATCAGGAAAAAGGGCCATGAATATCTAAATGAAGACATAGGCGAAAGAAGCATAATTCCGCCCTGTGCTATAAGCGGGACAAACAATGCCACTCTTTTCACCGAAAATCCATGTTTTTTCACCGCAAGTACAAAGCCATAGATCAAAAGCCAGAGCGCAAAACCCGACACGAAAAACAATCTGACAACAGGAATTGTTCTCCATGAAGCATTGACGCAAAAAGACTTGTACATATCCAAAAGAGGTTTCCACGTCAGTATCGGTCTGCGTTCAAACGGATACATAAATGAATCCGCAGGAAGATTTTCATACATAACATATGAAAAATCATAATACCCGGGATACCAGTAACCCAGTGTGTTTGACAAAAATGCCACCGCATATTCTTTTGAAAACTGTCTTCCGATCTGAAAATAATTCTTCCAAAAACGGGTTGTCTCTTCTTCATACCGATCCGAGTAGAAACAGCTCTTGGCGGGATCCGCTATAAAAGGATCATATTTTTCGATTCCACGGCCGGCTGCCCAGCTCAGATCATCAATATAATAGTTTATGGTTTCACGCTGTTCGTCAGTTAAAGCGTATCCCTTGAGCACCGAAACTCTCTGCATCTGCTGTATCGGAATACATAAAGCCTCCCTGACCTGCCCCTGTTCAATATTTAAAGCATTAAATACAGGTCCGCTGTATATCTTGAAAAGGATCACCGGTAAAACTATAACAGCCAAAAGCGGAATGTATCTTTTCGCCTTCTTTATGCTACGAATCTTCATAAGAAGCAGTATCAGAAAACAGAATACATAAATATGAAGTCCGTTATTTCTGAAAGCGCACATTAAAAAGCTTATGATCGGGAAAAGAAACAGATTTCTTTTGTTTGAAAAATAGGAATCCACATCGGTAACAATTTCCGCGTAGTGACATAAAAACAAAACAAGGAAGGCCGCATGCAAAACATCTTTCACCATCGTCGATGCAAGAACAGCATTTTCAAACCAGAAAGCGGAAAAAAGCATAGTTATGATGATCATAACCATTGGTGTCTTTCTTTTCTTCATGAAAAACACCAATCGCGTTAGTGCATAACTCAACACGATCATCTGTATTCCGGACAAAACACCTATCCCAAATTCATAACCAAGGGATATAGACTCTCCCATTTTCATAAACACACGAATAAGCCATGTGTGGAGAACCGGATGATGATTACTGTTTATTACCGTCAAAGCGGAATCCGTCTGTGATATGGCATCATAAGACAATACCCCGGGATAAAGGATAAGATATGCCGGGATCCAGGAAGCCAATATCAACGCCCAAATAATAAGAAACAGCTTTTTTTCGCCAAATCTATCAAGTTTAGACAGAATTCCCTTGTCTTTTGACCCAAAACGAACCTTAGATAAAAAGTGAAAAATTATAAAATTCAATACTGTACAGACAGCAAAACACACCACAAAAGGAAGGATTCGGGATTTATCAGATCCAAAATCCTGTTCCTTCATCATGGGTCCTACTATTGTATAAAAAAAGCTGTAAAAGAAAGCCAATATTACAGCAGGAATCATGTCCAGCATTCAAACAGTCTCCGGTGATCACTCTTTGCCATCCCAGCAATAGGTGCAGAGCTTTGAAGGATCCATACCTGTTGCGGCGATCATATCGTCCAAACGGTTAAAGCGAAGAGATGTGAACTTAAGCTCCTTACAGATCTCATTCTCCATCGCCTTGTACTTATCCGATTCGGGATTGGCATACTCCTGCAGGATCTCCTCGGTCACATTTCCATTCTCAAGTCTCTCGATGACTCTTCTGGCGATCAGATCCATCTCAGAATTCGATCTGGAGAAATTCAGATACTTACATCCGTAGAGAAGAGGAGGACATGCAGGTCTGATATGAACCTCTTTAGCTCCGTTTTCATAAAGATACTCAGTAGTCTCACGAAGCTGAGTACCCCTTACGATGGAGTCGTCGATCAACAGTATGCTCTTTCCGTTTATAAGCTCATTTACGGCCAGCATCTTCATCTTTGCGATCAGATCACGCTTGCTCTGGATCGTGGGCATAAAGGATCTGGGCCAGGTAGGTGTATATTTGATAAAAGGTCTGGAGAAAGGTATACCGGACTCATTTGCATATCCTACCGCATGAGCTGTTCCGGAATCAGGTACTCCGGCTACGATATCAGGCTTTACATTATCTCTCTGTGCCATCTTCGCGCCGCAATTGTATCTCATTTCCTCAACATTGAGCCCCTCGTAGGTACTTGCGGGATAGCCGTAATAGATCCACAGGAATGTGCAGATCTTCATATCCTTTCCGGGCTGAGGAAGTGTGATACAGTTCTTTTCGGTGATAACCACGATCTCGCCGGGACCCAGTTCCTTGTAATCGTGATATCCAAGATTCTTATAAGCAAAGTTTTCAAAGGATACGCAGAAACCCTCTGCCTTCTTGCCGATTTCCACAGGAGTCCTGCCAAGTCTGTCTCTGGCAGCATAGATTCCTGCCTGATTCAGGAGCAAAAGCGAAAGCGATCCGTCAACCACCTCCTGAACAAACTGAATTCCCTCGATAAGATTTGCCTTTGTGTTAATAAGCGCAGCAACGAGCTCTGTTGCATTTACCTCACCTGAGCTCATCTCCTGGAAATGTACATGTCCTTGATCAAAAAGCATCTGGATCAGCTCGTCAGTGTTGTTTATCTTTCCGACTGTAGAGATGGCATAGGTTCCGTGATGGGAACGGATGATAAGGGGCTGGGCCTCATAGTCGGAAATACATCCGATTCCGTACCAGCCGCTCATATCCTGAATATCCTTTTCGAACTTTGTTCTGAAAGGTGCTCCCTCTATATTGTGGATCGCTCTTTCGAAACCGTCCTTTCCGTATATGGTGATACCGCCTCTGCGGGTTCCCAGATGGGAATGGTAATCGATTCCGAAGAAAAGATCAAACACACAATCCTCTTTTGATGCAACGCCAAAAAATCCACCCATTTTTTCATTCCTCTTTTATGTCTAAAACTTAAAGTATAAATACAAAGTAAAAATATAAATCTGATCAAAGGTCCCTATCAGACATTGATCTCCGCAGTCATTCCGAGAGCATCCTTGTTTGCCTCGAGTATGGGGCGGACCACCTTTGAAAGAAATGCGTCAACCTGCTCGGGAGCACGTCCCACATATTTTGAAAGCTCCATCGTGGATGCTTTGAGTTCTTCCAGTGTAAGTCCGAATGCAGGATCTGCAGCGATAAGCTCCAGAAGATTATTGTCCTTTCCGAGTTCCTTAACATTTCTGCCGGCTTCCATGGAAAGAGATCTGATCTTTTCGTGAAGCTCCTGACGGTCACCGCCATTCTTTACCGCATCCATCATGATATTCTCGGTAGCCATGAAAGGAAGCTCAGCCAGCATATGCTTCTCGATAACCTTTGGATATACCTTCAGACCATCGGTTACATTCAGGCACAGATCCAGGATTCCGTCGATTGCCAGGAAACCTTCCGGAATGGAAAGTCTCTTGTTGGCGGAATCATCCAGAGTCCTCTCAAACCACTGAGTGGCTGAAGTGATCGCAGGATTAAGAGCATCGATCATCACGTATCTTGAAAGAGATGCGATTCTCTCACTTCTCATGGGATTCCTCTTATATGCCATAGCGGAGGATCCGATCTGATTCTTCTCGAAGGGTTCCTCCACCTCTTTGAGATGCTGAAGAAGTCTGATGTCATTGCTCATCTTATGAGCGGACGCGGCGATACCTGCCAGCACGTTTGCAACACGGGTATCAACCTTTCTGGAGTATGTCTGTCCGGAAACGGGATAGCACTCCTTAAATCCCATCTTCTGCGCGATCATGGGATCGATCTTGTCTATAGTCTCATGGTCTCCGTTGAAGAGTTCGAGGAAGGATGCCTGGGTTCCGGTGGTTCCCTTTGAGCCCAGAAGCTTCATGGTGGAGAGCACATGATCCAGATCCTCTAAGTCAAGGCAGAATTCCTGGAGCCAAAGTGTTGCTCTCTTTCCTACAGTTGTGGGCTGAGCGGGCTGGAAATGTGTAAATGCCAGTGTGGGCTGACTCTTATACTCTTCAGCAAAATCAGCCAGAGTCTTCATCACATTAAGGAGCTTCTTTCTGACCAGCTTCAGTGCCTCAGTCATCACGATGATATCGGTATTGTCTCCCACATAGCAGGATGTTGCTCCCAGATGAATGATGCCTGCTGCCTTCGGACACTGCTGTCCGTATGCATATACGTGGCTCATTACATCATGGCGTACTTCCTTTTCGCGAGCGCGTGCAACATCATAATTGATATCCTCCGCATGCTCCTTTAACTCATCGATCATCTCCTGAGTGATGCGGGGCTTTCCGTCCTGTGAAAGGCCCAGTTCCATCTCCACCTCTGCGAGCGCTATCCAAAGCTTACGCCAGGTGCGAAACTTCATATCCTGTGAAAAAATAAACTGCATTTCCTTGCTGGCATAACGCTCAGAAAGGGGGCTTGAGTAAACATCTGTAGACATCTTGATCCTCTTTTCAAAAAAATATAATTACTGTTACAGGCTCTTTCCGGTCAGGAGTTCATATCCCTTGTGATAAATGTCAATGGTCTTATTCACTACTTCTTCCGGAAGTGTCCAGTTGTGTCCGTCATGGCTCTTTAACCAATCTCTTGCGAACTGCTTGTCAAATGAAGGCTGACCGTGTCCGGGCTCATATCCTTCCGCAGGCCAGAAACGTGAGCTGTCCGGAGTGAGCATCTCATCACCGAGAACAATGTTTCCGTTCTCATCAAGTCCGAACTCAAACTTGGTATCGGCAATGATGATACCCTTTGTCAGAGCATAATCCGCACATTTTTTATAAAGAGCGAGAGTATAATCGCGAAGCTTTGATGCGTACTCCTCACCCTTTCCGGGGAATCTTTCCTCCAGGTAGGTCACGCTCTGCTCATATGAGATATTCTCGTCATGATCACCGATCTCTGCCTTGGTGGAAGGAGTGTAGATAGGCTCGGGAAGCTTATCGGATTCCTTTAAACCTTCGGGAAGAGTGATACCGCAAACTGTACCGTTTTTCTGATAACTGGCCCATCCGCTTCCGGTGATATAACCGCGGACAATGCACTCAACGGGAAGCATATTGAGCTTTCTGCACATCATGCTTCTTCCCTCAAACTTTGAATTTCTGAATCCTTCCGGCATATCGTTAACATCAGTGGAAAGCATATGGTTCGGAATGATATCCTTTGTCATATCAAACCAGAACCTGGACATCTGTGTCAGCACCTTTCCTTTGTCGGTCACCGTGTTGTTCAAGATGACGTCAAAGCAGCTGATCCTGTCCGTGGCAACTATGATAAGGGTATCACCGTTGTCGTAGATCTCTCTGACCTTGCCTTCTTTGATGGGTTTAACTTCGCTCATTACATGTCCTCCTTTGAATCAAGCAATTCTATTATCTCACTTGCATATTCGGGATAAAGCTTTGCGATATCTTCTATCTCCTGCTTTGCATCCTCCGCAAGTTTTTTGTTGTAATCCATCTGCTCTCTCACCCGTTGTCTTCGGATTATGAGTTCGTGTCTGATCTCCACCATCTCCCTCTCATCCGTGAGAGCCTTTATCTGATACAGCCATCTGTCCGGGTATTTTACCCTGCATCCCGAAAGAACGGACAAGAGCTGCTTCTGATAATATTCACTGTGTGCCTGTGCTTCGGTAAACTGTCTTCTGTCCTCTTTCTCCAGCTGATAAGCCTTCCATAATTTGTCCAGCTTTTCTCCGCTCTCAACGTGATATTTCAGGTACAGATATTCCAGAAGCTTTCTGTTGTTCACATATCTGATCTTCACCGTATTCTGAAGCTGGATAAGTTTGTTTATCTCTGCCTGGGCTCTGGACAGTTCCTTTCCGGCGTCCATATATTTTACCGCCACCACCGTTGCAGCTATAGCTACCAGCGCAGTAGCCAGAATATAACCCACGAATACTTCAAGTCCCAGGACAAACTGCAGGAATAAAAGGATCATCATACAGAAAATATATGCCGATATGAAGATCACTACCATTCCGCGGTAGTTACTCATATTCCTTTTGCTCTCATTTTTTCTGAAAAGACGTGCCTGTCTTTCTCCGTCCAGACGACGCAGGTCCCTCTTTACAGCCACCGCGTACTTTTCATTCTCCCGGATCTTTTTGATACCCTCCTCGACCTCCTGCTCCCGCTTCTGAAGAGTATAATACTCAATATCCGTCATGCGGCTTTTTCTTTCGCGGTACTTTCTGATCTCCTCCGAATACGCTGTCAGGGAAAGAGCAATAGCCTCAATACCCTGCTTCTTTTCATCGGGAAGCGCGTCGATCTCATCCGTGTCCGTGAGATAATCGGTGACAAGCTGATACTCTCCCGCCAGAAGCTCCACCTCTCTGGAGGCTTCCTCCATCTGGTCAAGGCAGTCCATAAAATATCTGCTCCGGTCCTGAGGATCGTTAAAGTTTACTTTGCCGCGGCCGGAGTACAGTTCCTCGTCATCTTCGCTATTCTTTTTTGAAAAAAAGGAAGCTATCTTTTTAAATATATTCATACACTCACGTTTTCTCTGTAACCGTCTTTAAGGCCCTTAAGTATCCTGTCGTTTTCGTCGTAATACTTATGTGCTTCATCACTTTCGCGGGTGCTTCGCCTCAGCTTTAAGGAATGGGTTTCGCCCCTGTTTTCCCACTGACTCTTAAGAGTCTCCATGGTTCTCTCGAGCCGCAATGTATCATCATATGCATCGGGTACTTCGGCGACAAAATCTATATATTCACTGTCAGAAAGTCCCATTCTTTTTGCCGCTATAAATGCTAAGAAATGATTCCTGTCTCCGTCCAGCTTGTAAGCATGTTCAAAAGAATCCGCCGCTCTGTCATAGAGCATCAGCCCCGCATAAGCCACGCCCAGATTGTGGTAGATCCCTGCCAGAACATTTATCCCCGGGAGGATCATGGTCTGATTCTTGCTGACATAATTCCACTTTTCTATAAGTGAGTGGTATCCTCTTATGGCGGACATGTATTTTTTCTTTGTCACAAGATAGTCGATCTGACTCTTGTGGCGTTCCATAGCCGACAGCCCTGTTCCACGTTTAAGCGTCTTTCTGACGGAATCAATATAATACATATCCTGAAGTCCGCAGTATTCCATGATAAGACAGACAAATGTACTCAAGGATCCCTGTCTTTGGATGATGGAATACATCTGCTCAGCCAGTTCGGGGAGATCCAGTTCGCTTTCGATCCACTCTGCCAGACCTCTGTTCATGATGGTCCTGTCGATCAAAACCGCGTTCTCACCCAAAAGATAACAAAGCTCCTCCAGACAATACACACTGGTCTCAAGCCCCGGGATACTATATGGAGTTGTCGCATATTTTCCAATGCTCTTTGTTATCCTGCTCATACAGGTATTTCCTCACGCCATACCTTGTGTGTGGAGGGCTTGAACTGCCCAAAGCCAAGGTCCTCTATCTCCGCCACAAGTATTCTTTCGCTTTCCATATACAGCCTGCATCTCATTCTCGATATCTTTCCGCTGAATTCATCGAGAGTGATGGTTGCTATATGGTCTCCGCCGCCCACAAGAGATCTGATTATAAATTCTATCTCATTTCCGTCCTGGATGTAGAAATCAAATGTCTGCTGCGCATCATACCAGCTGACGCCCGCATCCAGAATTGCAAAATAGGTCTCATCGTTCTGACTGATAATATTCATTCCCACATTTGCAGTAAGCTTGTCATTTCCGAGGAAAATGTTTTTGCGCTCTATGGGATCGTTTTTCATTCTGTCCAGGAGCCCGTAGCAGGCGCCCTTGCTGTAGAGATTACTTCCCTGGAAAACACGGTACTTGCTGCACAGATATTTTTTTGATTCCTTCATCCAGATATCATTGTACTTGCTTCCGACCAGAAAAACGCTCACCGTATCTTCCGCCTCGCAAGCCTCAGTCACGATATTCGTGTATGCCCGATCAAGCTGGATCAGCTCGTGGTTTGTATCGGTGATATTTCCTCTGCTGCCTGTCGGCATTGGATATCTCTTTTCATCGATGTAGATAACAACGGGCACCGTCCCAAAATTGGATTGCATACGATAGGCATTGATCTCATCATTCTCGTATTCAAAGAGAATACTTCCGCCCCTCCACAGCTCATCCGCCTGATGCACCATGAAATGGTAATAACTCTCGGTATGACTCTGGAAATAAATCTTTTCCGTCTTTAGCTTCAGTATTGATACCGCTTCTTTCAGCACACCGATGTTTTCGTAGGTGAGATTCTCCGCGGTAAAAAGCACGCCTCCGATCCTGTCGGAATATGTGGCCGTCACCATGGACATACATCTTTTGATAAACAGTGCCAGCAGGGAAACGGGCTGATATGCTACGCCGTCAACCAAAATAGGCTTTCCTTCCCAGGCAAGGCTTAAAAGATGATCCACCAGAATACCGTCCTCGTTATCCTGCGCATAGGTGATGGCATCGGTTCCATAGAACCATTGGTTAACACCCTCTCGTTTGCACAGCACGGTGGGAATGTTAAACTCCTCTTCCCCCGTGATCAGAGAAACGGTCTCCACGGTCTCACCGTCCTTGCTGAAACTGATCTGACAGTGATTGTCGCCGATGTTGAAACCGACAAATATTCTATTGCTGTTTCCTGACATAAAGCCCGGCAACCTGATCATCCGTGTAGCTCCTAAACAAGTTTGAACAGTTCCCCGTTCAAATATTCGCGCTTATTGTATTCCTCCAAAAGATCATCAAAGCGCAGATAATCTTTCGTTGTATTGCTTACGATCATTTCATTGATCATTGAGTATTTGCTTCCGCCATTCTCACCGCCGGTGTTGTTTCCGGTGATCTGTCCGTTGCTCACCAGTTCTGCTTCATCCTTGTCCTTTGTCTCTTCCGTGATGTAGTACTGAAGCGACTCACCAAAGAAGAGAATGAAATCCTTTGAGCAGACTCCGGAGCAAACATCTCTCATATTCTCCGCGGCGTAATCGTAACTCTCCGTTCCGTCGCTGACTATGACGTAATGGATCTTTGCGATCTTTCCTTTGGGAGTAACATAATCGATTATTGTCCTGTCGGCTATCTCCTCCAGTATTCCCTCGCTGCGTTTCTTTTGTTCCTCCGTCTTAAATGCACCGGGAGCAAGATACTTTTTGAAAAACGATAAATAGCATCTCTCTCCGATTTCATCTCTGAGGAAAGAAAGAATGATCTCTCCGTTTTTCTCATCGATCTTGTCGAAATTCTCCGCATAGTATTTAAGATAAGACAGCTTTGACGAGTGGGGAACTTCCTCTCCCAGTTCATAGAGAGTCTTTGCATGGGTTATGATATTTGTTCCCACATTGGCGTTCCCGAGTAAATAGCTGTATGACCCCTGCGCTAAAGTAGCCTTTGAAATATCACAGGTGGGATCCAGCTCAAAGCACTCTGCCGCTATATCTATAAAGCCCGGCAGGTATGAACCGGAGAACATATGCTGCAAAATGATCCTCTTTACGATTATTTCACCGGAGAGATTGTAATTCTTGAGTGATCTCCATATCTCCGCAAGTTCCTTGCTCAGACCGTCATAGTATTCGGAAAGAAATTCCGTGATGACGGATCCCGCATTTCCTTCACGGTATACATATATCGCAGAAGCTACAATGACCTTTCTGTATTCGGTATCCTCATCTATTCTTCCGGAGTCCCTTAACTCCTTGATCTTTCTTTCAAGGAATCTCTTTAGATTTCCTCTGCTGATAAAATAGGGGCCGAAATGAATGAGCCATCCTTCCGCTATATCCTCGTGTCCGAATTTATTCAGGATGGGGAACATGGTTCCCATCTGTTCGCCGGTCAGCAGGTTAACATCTATCTGTCTGAGGATCCTTTCAACAGAATCGGTATCATCATGAATACTGTAATACTCCAGTGCAGATACCAGCATTCTCTGGCGCACTTCATCCCTGATAAGTTCGGATTCTCCCAGCTGCATGAATCTGGATATATTTGCCCCGGTGACTGTAACCGACGATTTGCCGGTGCCCACCACATAGAGATTCAGCCTTTCGTTGTCCCATACCAGTTCCGTTACCGCGGTCAGATACTTTCCTACGGACATCAGTTCCTCTGAGGTGTACTTTACAGATTCCACATATCTGTTACCGTTTCTGTCCTCGAAGGCAATGATGTTTCCGCTTCCGTACACGGATATCGCGCCCGCTCCTCCTTTAATGGGATATTCAAAAGGTCTCACACAGCCCTTTTGATATACCACCGCTTTCTCGCATTCTTTTTTGTCGCAGACCACCCATCTTGAAAATATGATATCTGCGATGCCGATGGCCTGCTGTCTGCTCAGAAGCTCAGGATTTAAAATCTCTGAGTAAATATATGCAAGATGCTTGTCAACATTTCCTCTGGCGATCTGATCGTTTGCAAAAAACTCCATACTGGAAATATTTGCAAGATACAGTTCCTCATATTCTGCCTTGTGTTTTATGAGGTAGTAGTAAAAATATGCAAGCTGTTCACTGGCAAGATTGTTTCTGTATCCGAAGTACATAAGGACCACCACGGGGATATCTTCCTCTTCCTCCAGATCCAGCGAACGGATAAAGTACTCGAACAGATTTGTGAGCTTGATCTCATTCTCGATGGCTTTTCTGTACCAAACATGAGCATTCTTGTCGGTACGGTTGCTGACGATCAGGCCTGCACAAAGCTCCTGGAGGATCCTCTTGTCTCCAAACTGCTCATACAAAAGCTCCAGCATATGAATGTGAACATAGCTATAGTTTCTGGTCCTCTGCGAAAGGGCGATGACCTGCTCCAAGCATCTGTTTCCGATAACTCCAAGCTTAGCGCCAAAGTAAACGGTCTGGATAAAAAATCCATCGATTTTCTTTGCCACCATGGGATTTTCGTTCAGAACCTGAATTCCCTTAAAATATATGGTTCCGCTGCGGCTTCCGGTTTCAAAAAGCTTTTCCAGTGTAGTCCATCTTGTATACGTATTTGCATTGTTGGTGGTGGGAAGCATCAATGCAATGACTGCGATCTTCCAGTTCTCCGGTACTCTTTTGTACAGAGATTCCACCTTGTTTGCGGCAAGCTTGGTAAACTCGCGGTCATCCTTTACATGAGCCGCAATTAGCCAATGGTAAGCATATGCTTCCAAAAGCTTCTCCCCTGAAAGATTCCCTTCCCTCTCCTCATGCTCTATTATCTCTGCAGCCTGGTCCACCAGCCATCCCGCTTCATTGGAACGGCCGTCTATTGTCAAAAGCCTTGCCTTGAACAGCTTCACATATACATCATCTCCGCTGAGTGCCGAAAGCTGCTCAACATATCCGCTGGTGGATTCAAACCACTCCTTGTCATCCATCAGGCCCAGTCCGTGTCTGATATACTCTCTGGTGATCTGCTCCAGCAAAAGTGTACGGGAATGCACCTTTCTCTGTATAAAGGCTTCGGATCTGCCCCTTACGACAACCGGGATCTCCAGTCTGGTGAAGTTGTTTCTGAGGACAATCTTGCCCTCACGTCTGCCCCTAAGGCATTTTTCCGTATCAATAAATATCTTTAAGGTGCAGATGTTTCCGACGAAGTCTTCTTCTTTAAGTCCCTCTCTTCTGGTGAGGATGAAGTCACCGTCGATCTCGATGTCGATATCCGTATATCCCCATCCGCTCCTTAATATTTCTATCTCTCTTTCGACAAGCTTCTCGGAATACTCTACGCCGATTATTCCTGTTTCAAAAACCTTTTTTTCGTAAAAATACTGTACCCTCGATTTCTTTCCGGTGCACAGCAGAAACTCCTCGAGATTCTGCTGATTGCCGTGGGAGGCTGACAGCACGGAATATAATCCGTTGAAATACTCATCGGTCCCGCAAAAAATGCTGCGAAAACGATCGGAGTAAAACAGATCCAGTGCCTCATTCCAGTTGTTTTTTGCGAGATTGACAAAATTAAACAGATTTCTGATGGGGCCCATTGAAGATGTGAGTTCTCCGGGCTCGATCTTTACGATGAAGGGAATGGAATATTCGCCATGATCACTGATAAATTCAAAAGCGCCTTTTATCTCATCGCCGGGTTTGCACAGATCACCATGGAAGTGATAGCTGATAGAATCTTCCACGCCGGCGATCTCCTTTGTCAGTACCTCCATGCGCATGTCGGTGGACAGAACATAGCCCTGCATAGCACCGCCATCGGAGGTAAATACCTTGAAACTTCCCTCGTAATCGCAGTCGCAGGAAACCTCTATCTCAACTCTTGTGACAGAGAAATTCAAAGCCCCCGAAAAGTGTATGTAATTACCCTTTAAAATACCGCCGACTATGTCTCGCATTGAGTGCCTCTGAAATACTAAATTCACGGTCTTTAGACAAATTACCGCAAATTTTATTATAACAAAAAAACAAAGTGCAGGCAATGATTTATCGTCATTGACTGCACTGCTTTTTATATTATTTAATTGTCCGGCACGGATTATTCGATCACATGGATCCAGCCCTTGGGAGCCTCAATGCGACCCATCTGGATACCGGTAAGTGTCTCATAAAGCTTCTTAGTGACAGGGCCCATCTCAGTCATGCCGCTGGGAAGGCAGATCTCCTTGCCGTGATCTACGATCTTTCCGACGGGTGAGATAACCGCTGCTGTTCCGCAAAGTCCTGCTTCTGCGAAATCCTTTACCTCATCGAAGAATACTTCTCTTTCTTCTACATTGAGTCCAAGGTATTCCTTTGCAACATAAACAAGGCTGCGTCTGGTGATGGAAGGAAGGATGCTGTCGGACTTGGGAGTGACAACACTGCCATCCTTTGTGACAAACAGGAAGTTTGCTCCGCCGGTTTCCTCAACCTTGGTTCTGGTGCCGGGATCGAGATACATGTTCTCGTCAAAGCCTTCCTCGTGTGCGGTAACTATTGCATGAAGGCTCATAGCATAGTTCAAGCCTGCCTTGATATGTCCGGTTCCGTGAGGAGCCGCACGGTCAAAATCGCTGACCTTGATGGTGAGGGGTTTAGCACCGCCCTTGAAATAAGGTCCTACAGGGGTGGTGAATATTCTGAACATATAATCGTTTGCAGGCTTAACTCCGATAACGGGATTGGTACCCATCATATAAGGTCTGATATAAAGAGTTGCTCCGCTTCCGTAAGGAGGAACCACATTCTCGTTTGCCTTGACCACCTTGGTTACCGCATCGATAAATCTTCCATCTGGAAGCTGAGGCATCTCAAGTCTTGCCGCAGACTGATTTAATCTCTCTGCATTCAGGTCAGGTCTGAATGTAACGATGTGTCCGTCCTCTGTGGTGTATGCCTTTAATCCCTCAAATACGGTCTGGGCATACTGAAAAACTCCGGCGCACTCGTTCAAAGTGATATTGGCATCGGAGACTATCGCTCCGTCATCCCACTTGCCGTCCGTATACATTGAAACGTAGCGGTAATCTGTGGGAACATAGCCAAATCCCAGGTTACTCCAGTCAATGTTCTTTTTTTCCATCTTAAAAGCCTTCCTTTTCGAAATATTTGGTTCAGGTATTTATTTAATCAATATAATATACCCATTGTAAAAAAAGTCAATAAACCGATTTTAGCCATTTTTCAATGCTTCACGGGTGGTTTTAGGCTTTTTTGACTCTCTCATACCGCACAAAAGAATAAGATAAGTCAAAATAAGTTATCTCATCGCTGTCTGCCGTGACCACCCATTCCGGGTCGCTTGCAAAATCATGAATGTGAGCATCTGCCTCATATTCGTAATCTATAAGTGTGATATGCGCGGTGTCACAGTATGGAAGAAGCTGCTCATATATGCTTTCCCCACCTATGACATAAACGTCATCGCTGTTGTATTTTTTTAATTCTTCCAGAAGCTCCTCAAGCGAGTTTATCACCAAAGCACCTTTCACTTTGTAGTTCTTATCGGAGCTGAGGATAATATTGGTCCGGTTTGGCAGGGGCTGTCGCTGTGGAAATGTATCCAGTGTCTTTCGTCCCAGAACCACCACCTTACCCGTGGTAAGTTCTCTGAACATCTTCTGGTCCCTGGGAATGCTGACCAGCAACT
>CACXGM010000185.1 GCA_902767075.1 uncultured Lachnospiraceae bacterium | reverse complement strand
GAACTCGTTGGTGATATATGTTCCGTCCTTGTTGATCCACTCTCTGGGAACGAGTCTTTCGTCGTTTGCGATCTTGTGTACATCCTTAACCTCAGTGCCCGCCTGATAAGGATCGTCGGACAGTCTCTGGATGACAACCATCTTTCCGGTGTCTCCCTCGTCCGCTGCCTTCATAGCGGCACCGCCTACCTCATACGCTTCCAGGATATCAACACGGGATGCACAGTGGCTTGCGGACCTCTGAAGAGTGGAAAGCTCGATGGAACGGGTCTTGCATCCGATCTCCTGTGAGAGAACGTTGCAGAGATATCTTGCTGTTCCGGTAAGCTGCTTATGTCCGAAAGCATCAACATAATCGGTTGCATTTCCAAGCTCGCTGATGTATGTTCCGTCCTTTGTGTGGATACCTTCGGAAACCGCGATCACGATGGAGCGCTTTTTCTTCAGCATGTCCTTGCATCTCTTCACGAATTTATCTATATCGAAATCAAGCTCGGGAAGATAGATGGCATCGGGGCCGTCACAGTCCTCACCTTTGGAAAGTGCTGCTGCCGCTGTGAGCCATCCGGCATTTCTACCCATGATCTCAACAACCACGATCTGTCCGTTTGAAGTCTCAAGAGACCAGCCGTCACGAATGATCTCCTTTACGGAGGTTCCGATGTATTTCGCTGCGGATCCGTATCCGGGTGTGTGGTCCGTAAGAGCCAGGTCATTGTCTATGGTCTTGGGGCATCCGACAAAGCGGATCTCCGAACCGGTGATGATCGCGTAATCGGACAGCTTCTTAATGGTATCCATGGAATCGTTTCCACCGATATAGATGAAACAGTCGATCTCCAGCTTATTTAAAATGTCAAATATCTTTTCGTATACTTCTTTGTCATCACTGATATTCGGGAGTTTGTAACGGCATGAGCCCAGATATGCGGAGGGCGTTCTCTTTAACAATTCCGCGTCAAGGCCCGTCCTGATATGCTCTGAAAGATCGATATAGCGGCCTTCCAGCAATCCCTGAACACCGTGTAACATACCGTAAACCTTTTTATATCCACGGTCCTTGGCTGTTCTGAAAACACCTGCAAGTGATGAATTGATAGCTGCGGTAGGTCCTCCGGACTGGCCTACGATGACATTTCTCTTGTCCTTTTTGCTCATACAGTACCCCTTTCTTAATTAAATTGTCTTTTGTATAGTCTATGTTGCACAATACATACCAAAAAATACACCCTCATTTAGTATAAATTGTTTGTGTTCATAGGTCAATGATGTAATGAAGAGTTGTTTGTACATAATCATGCTATCTGAAAAATTCTAATATATTCATGGCTTAAGAGAATTGTTTGAGCCAATCTCATACTGTATACTGTATTTATAGTTTCGCATATTGATGCAGACATTTGCTTTTATGCTGATGCGTAAGTATTAACACCACAGTTTTTCATAAATCTACGGAGGTAAAAAATGGACAATTTCAGTTTCTATTCACCCACATATTTTGCATTTGGAAAAGACTCCGAAAATCGCGCAGGCGAGCTGGTTAAGCGTTTCGGCGGCTCAAAGGTCCTGATCCATTACGGCGGAGGATCCGTTGTAAGGAGCGGCCTTTTGGATCGTGTTAAAGCATCTCTGAATGCGGAAGGAATTGCCTTTGTCGAGCTGGGCGGAGTTAAGCCAAACCCCAGAAGCGGCCTGGTTTACGAAGGCATCGACCTGTGTAAAAAGGAAAATGTTGATTTCATTCTGGCAGTTGGCGGCGGCAGCACCATCGACTCATCAAAGGCCATCGCAGCAGGATGCTTATACGACGGAGATTTCTGGGATTTCTATTGCGGCAAGGCTCATATAGAAAAAGCTCTTCCCGTGGGAACAGTCCTCACCATTGCTGCAGCAGGATCTGAAGGATCCCCCGATTCAGTTATTACAAAAGAAGAGGGCATGCTGAAGCGCGGTACCGGAAGTGATGCCATCAGGCCTAAGTTTTCAATCCTCAATCCCGCTCTCACCCAGACTCTTCCCGCATATCAGACGGCGGCAGGTGCCACAGATATCATTGCTCATCTTTATGAAAGATATCTTACAAATACAAAGAACGTGGAAACCACGGACCGCATGATCGAAGCCCTGATCCTGGCTATGGTAAACGAAACACCAAAGGTTATCGCAGACCCCAATGACTATGACGCCCGTGCCAATATTATGTGGGCAGGTATGATGGCTCATAACAACAGCTGTGGTGTCGGCAGAAGTCAGGACTGGACCAGCCACGGTATCGAGCACGAGCTTTCAGCTCTTTATGACTGTGCCCACGGCGCCGGACTTGCTGTAACAATGCCCGCTGTATTTACATACACCATGAAGCATGATGTTATGAGATTCGCACAGATCGCCGTCCGTGTATGGGGCTGTCAGATGGATTTCGCAAATCCCGAAAACACCGCAAAGAAAGGTATCGAGGCTTTGAAGGGATTCCTTAAGTCCATCGGAATGCCTCTTACCTTTGATGAACTGGGCGCAAAGGAAGAAGACATCAAAAAGCTGGCTGAGACCGCTACTCTCGGCTCCGGAAAGATCGTTGGATTCACCGAGCTTTCAACTGAAGACGTGGAAAACATCTACAGGTTGATGCTGTAAATCGTTTATCTGCAAATTATACTGTGAGGCATTTATCTGCAGATTTATTCTGTAATCTGTTTATCTGCAGCTTTACGTATCTACCCATGATTGATGTTGTATTACGTCAGTTTACTCCTGCAAAAAGCCCTGCTTTCCATTATGGGAAGCAGGGTTTTTTATGTTTGCTTCGTTAGGGGTTTGTTTTTCTGTTTTAGCTTTATGATTTGCTCTTTGTTTTTTGTTTTTGGCCTTTGTCCTTTTCAATTTTCGATTTCGTTTCTTACTTCGGTGATGGACAGATTCTGCTCCTTTGCGATCCTGTTAAGGTCGTCATACTCATATTTTTTTCTGTTAACACCGTATCCCGAAGACTCCTTCACACGGATTTCCCCATATTTCGTGCTTACAGTGGAAATCTTTCTGTCCAATACATATCTGTTGGTCAGAGTCTCTCGGATCCCAATTGTGGAGGTGTTCTTGAATATAGCCTCTATCATTTTATCTTTTTGATCAGGAGAGCATATAACTTTTATGAGAGTTCCGGGACGGCATTTTTTCATTCCTACAGGTATGGTAAATACTTCTCTCGCCCCGGCATCGAAAAGGCGCTCCATTGCGTATCCTATTTCCTCCGCAGTCATATCATCCACGTTGCAGGAAAGCTCACTCATCAAGTCTGTTTTGTTTTCACTTTCACCGAGCATTACTCGCACACAGTTTGCTATGGGGAAATCTTTCTTCCCCATACCATAACCAATGGTCCGCGTGATCATCACCGGCATTTTATCGAATCTCGTCGCAAAAAATTTCAAAAGAGCGGCTCCGGTGGGAGTGCAAAGCTCTCCCATGATCTCTCCGCCATAAGTTGGAATACCACGGAGAATATAAGCTGTCGCAGGTGCGGGAACGGGCAGTATTCCGTGTGCGCATTTGACCGTGCCGCTTCCCACATGGACAGGGGATACCACTACTTCGTCCGGTGCGATCTCATTCATCAACATGCACACAGCCGTAATGTCCGCAATCGCATCCATGGTTCCGACCTCGTGGAAATGGATCTCTGTCACGGGCCTGTCATGAACAT
>CACXGM010000184.1 GCA_902767075.1 uncultured Lachnospiraceae bacterium | reverse complement strand
TCAACAGCAACCTTAATGATCCTGTCCATTATTTATCTCCAAATCAAGTATTTTCTTACCTAAAAGATACTATACAAGAGCAACAAACAAAAATCAACATTAAAATTGTAAAAAAAAGAAGCTGAAAAAATCAGCTTCTCATAATCTCTCATACGTACACAAAAAGAGTATCAATCAACGTCGATAACCTGCTTCTTGTCGTAAGAGCCGCACTTCTTGCAAACTCTGTGAGGCTGCATAAGAGCACCGCACTTGCTGCACTTTACAAGAGTAGGAGCAGACATTTTCCAGTTAGCTCTTCTCTGATCTCTTCTTCCCTTGGAAGATTTGTTCTTGGGGCAGATAGACATGATTTACACCTCCTTAGTGGAATCTTTAAGTTTATCGAATATAGCTGCCATGCGAGGGTCCGGCACAAAGGTATCGCATCCGCAATCACCCTCATTCAAATCATGTCCGCACACAGGACAAAGTCCCTTACAATCTTCACGGCACAAGATCTTGACAGGCCAGTTTACTGTAATCTCATCATGCAAAAGTGTTTCGGTGTCGATGGAATACCCCTCCATAAAAGAATGGAGCTCTTCGTCATCATCTTCCTCTTCCGCTTTAAATTCGGGAGAAGCACATTCCCTCTCAATATTGAAATCTAAAGGAATCGAAACCTCCTTAAGGCATCTGTCGCATGAGCCTTGAAAACTCATCCGAACATTTCCGCTGATAAAAGCTTTGCCTTTGTCGGTGCAGCTAAACTTAAAAACTATGGGTTCCGATGTTTCAAGTTCGTACTCCCCGTATCCGCCATCATAAGCGGCAAGTTCAGGTTCTACTTTAACTTCAAGCACTTTGCCCGGAGTATTGAATACATCCGAAAGATTTATAAGCATAGCATCTACCTTTGCATTTCATTACACGCAAAATCGCACACTCGAATATTATATGAATGTATTCGGATTATGTCAAGTGTTTTTTGTAGATTACTTTTTTATTTTTTGCCTGGTCAATATGGTCTTATCTATCTTCTATATTTACGTAAGGAACGTGATGTCCTACGTATTTATATGCGGGACGAACGATCTTACCCGCATTGAGGATCTCCTCCAATCTGTGTGCGCACCATCCGGAAATACGTGCGATAGCAAATATAGGAGTATAGAGTTCCTCGGGGATATCCATCATGCTGTATACAAGACCGCTGTAGAAATCCACGTTAGCGCATACTTCCTTGTGGACATTTTTCTGCTGCATAATAAGCTTTCCTGCGATCTTTTCAACTCTCTCATAAAAATTGAAATCGTCCAGACGTCCCTTTTCCTCTGCAAGCTTTCTTGCATATTCCTTGAGGACTACCTCTCTGGGATCGGAAAGAGTATATACCGCATGGCCCATACCATATACAAGACCCTGCTTATCAAATACCTTCTTATCAAGTATCTTCTGAATATATGTCCTTACTTCCTTTTCATCCTCGCGGTTCTTGATATTCTTGTAAAGGTCTGCGAACATATTCTGAACCTTCAGGTTTGCTCCGCCGTGACGGAATCCCTTAAGAGATCCGATGGAAGCAGCTATGGATGAATATGTATCCGTACCGGAGGAAGTTACAACGTGAGTGGTAAAGGTAGAATTGTTTCCTCCGCCGTGGTCCGCATGAAGGATCAGTGCCACATCCAGAACCTTGGCCTCCAGCTCGGTAAACTTTCCGTCGGGTCTGAGCATCTGAAGTATATTCTCAGACACAGAAAGATCGGGCTTGGGATTTCTGATAACAAGGGCCTCATCCTTTCTGAAATGGCAATATGACATATATGAATATACAGCAATGAGAGGCAGCTTGTTTATCAGTTCAAGTGACTGTCTTAAAACATTCTTTGCGGAAATATCATCGGGATTATTGTCATAGGTATAAAGAGTGAGCACACATCTCTGAAGCGCATTCATAATATTGGCATTTGATGCCTTCATAACAACGTCTCTTGTGAAACGCGCACCGAGATTCTGGAACTCGCGACTTACCTCAATGAAATTATCAAGTTCTGTTTTGGTGGGAAGCTTTCCAAATATAAGAAGATATGTAGTCTCCTCAAATCCGAATCTTCTGTCCCCAAGCCCCTTGATAAAGTCAACAACATTTACACCCTGATAATAGAGTCTTCCGTCACAGGGAGTCTGGTTTCCGTCTATAAGATCATATGCAACAACATCGGAAATCTCGGTAAGTCCTGTAAGAACTCCCTTTCCGGCTGCATCACGAAGACCTCTCTTAACGTCATATTCAAGATAAAGATTCTTGTCAATACGATGATTGTGGTCAAGAATATACTGAAGATCGTCGATCTTCTCACGGATGTGATCCATCTCGTTGAAATCGAGCATTTCATTTTTCTCGTGAATTGAGTAAATATCTGCCATAGAACAAAAACCTCCTCAGATTGTATACAAGTATATTTGTATAACTTTTTCTGATTATATCCTAAGAACAAGTGAAAAGTAAAGCCTTTATCTCATAAATATGCAAAAAATTACATATCAGACTGTAAATCTGCTTGTTTACGGCGGTAATAGCGCCAATAATTCCCTTCATATTCAAGATAGTAGTTATCTTCGATATAATCCATGATCCAGGAATCCTTTTCCGTGTGCTGCTCTCCGTACCAGAATTCAGCCGCTATCACATCCGGTATTTTTTCCGGATAGATTTCCCAATACTTCTGAAGATGTTCATCATAGGTGGATGTACTGATGGTGGAATAATGACTGATATTTACAGGTCTGTATAAATACAGTGAAGAATCTATAACACCGTTGGTTACGATAAGCAGGGATTCCTTATTATGGATATGCTCCGCGAATTCATCATAGTCACACAGATTCTTATAATATGACATATATCCGGCCACTATCCCTTTTTCCGGCCCTTTTCTCACTACATTCTTAACGCCGAAGATAAGTGAAGTGCTTGCCGCATTATCTCTTATTGTCAGACCGCTGTACAGGATCATAAAAATACATACGGTTATGGGAAAGATCATCACAGTTCTATTATCCTGACCGGCAAACAGATCTTTTTTATTCACACAGATAAGGGACATAAAGGAAGCGATGATCAAATAAGGAAAAGCTGTGCTGATGGGCTGGTTCGTCAATAAAACAACCGCAATGAAGGTAGCTCCCGATATCATCAAAGAAGTATAAAACATTCTCTTATAAGGCTTATCCGCATTCTTTCCCTTAATGATACCGAATACGATCAATATCAGAAAAATAACCGTATACAGAGAATAAGCAAAATTATCCCTGTCTGCGCCTTTAGCCTCTCCGATAAACAAAAGAACTGTATTTACAGAAGCAAATAAAACTATAAAAATACTAAAGATGCCGATCCTGATCTTGTTTTTAACCGCTCTTGATATAACAAAAGCAAGTAAAAAGCAGCCCGCTGCGATCGAAAATCCTATAAGTGTATCCTGGAAATAATATGCAGTAGTAACCTGACTCTCAGAATGTGAACTATCCGCTGAAAATATATTTCCCGGCACAGCCAGTAAGCCCTTTAACCCCATTCGATACAGGAAATATCCTACATATGCACATCCTATCAAAAGACAAACGATCGTAAAACAGATTATTGAAGGAACCTTTTTATTTGAATAAAGAATAAACGCCGGGATAAGAGCAAAATAAATAAGTAAAGCTGATGGATAAGACAAGACACAAAGGCACAAGGAAACAGCTGCCAAAACAAGATACAGCCATCTCTCGGTTTCAAAGTATTTAATAAGGAGCATAAAAAGTATCAGAGAGAAAAACATCAGCATATTGGAAAATTCCATTATGACAAGCTGTTTCGGTCTGAATACAAATAAACAAATAGGAATGATATGCGAAAGAAAATATGTGGTTCTCTTCTTTAGAAATCTATGGAACAGAAATACTACAGCAAAAAAGAATAATACACTTAAGGTCTGAAGATATATCGCTAACCCTTCAGCATATTCCCGGTGCTTAAACAAAAAATAAGGGTATTCGAGAATTGAGAGGAAAAAGCCGGAAGTCTGATGGGGTTCCCACATCTTTGTAAACATTCCGTCTCCCATTATATTTCTGTAGGACATTGTCATAGCATATGCACTGTCAACATCAAAATCCACAAAAATACTTTTTATATTCACAAGGATCGAGCATATCCAAAGGACAATAACCGTGATCCTTTCTTTTTTATCTCTCTCAATTCCCATTCCCATAACTGATCCTTTCAATCATCAAAAAGATGATCCGAATACGGAAAAGTTATGCTTTTTCAACTGCTTCCTTCATACTCTTCACGTATTCATAAAGCTTTGGCCCGGCTTCCTTTCCATACTCAGCAACAATACGGACAATTGCCGATCCCACTATAGCTCCGTCAGACTTGCCAGCCATATCTTTTGCCTGCTGTGGCGTGCTGATACCGAAGCCTATTGCGCAAGGAACATCTGTTACCTCACGGATATTCTTGATTATAGAATCAATATCGGTCTTGATCTCGCTGCGCACTCCGGTCACACCCATTGAACTTACCACATAGATAAAGCCCTCCGCGTCACGAGCAATACTCTTGACTCTCTCATCGGATGTGGGAGATACCATAGAAATAACGGAGACTCCATGTGCCTTTGCGGGCTCATCCATCTCCTGCTTTTCCTCATAGGGCATATCAGGCACGATGATTCCATCCACACCGAGTTCCTCGCATCTTCCGAAAAATCTGTCGTAACCATAATGAAATACAGGATTAGCGTAGGTCATAAAGCAGATGGGAATATCGCTTTTCTCACGCACTCTTTTAACTATATCAAAAGCACCGTCAGTTGTCATCCCGTTTTTAAGAGACCTGATATTGGCTTCCTGAATGACTACGCCCTCTGCAGTGGGATCGGAAAAAGGAATACCCACCTCTATGAGATCCGCTCCGGCTCTCTCCATTTCAAGTATAAAATTCACAGTGCTGTCAGCGTCGGGATCACCTGCTGTGATAAATGCAATAAATGCTTTTTTGTTTGCTGTATCAAATGCCTTTGAAATCTTATTATTTAACTTTTTGCTCATATCCATACCCTATTAATATCCATTGGTTAGTAGTTATATTTATCAATCGTGAAGATCAACGCCTCTGTATCTTGCTATGGCCGCAACATCCTTGTCTCCTCTTCCGGAGATACAGATTATGATGCTCTGGTCGGGACTGTAATTCTTTGCGATCTTGATGGCCTGTGCCACTGCATGTGCACTTTCGATAGCAGGGATGATACCTTCTGTTTTGGAGAGGTATTCAAAGGCACATACCGCTTCTTCATCAGTGATGGGAACATACTTTGCTCTGCCGATATCATGAAGATATGCATGCTCAGGACCGATTCCGGGATAATCAAGGCCTGCTGAAATAGAATACACGGGAGCGATCTGACCGTATTTATCCTGGCAGAAATATGATTTCATACCATGGAAAATACCAAGTGATCCGGTAGCGATAGTCGCTGCTGTCTCAGGAGTATCCACTCCCCTACCGCCGGCTTCACATCCGATAAGTTCCACCTCTTTATCGGGAATGAAATTATAGAACATTCCGATGGAGTTCGATCCTCCTCCGACGCAGGCTATTACCGCAGCAGGAAGCTTACCTTCTTTTTCTAAGATCTGAGCTCTTGCCTCCTTGCTGATAACACTCTGGAAGTCTCTGACAATTGTCGGGAAGGGATGCGGTCCCATAACAGAACCCAGACAATAATGAGTATCTGAAACTCTGCCGGACCATTCTCTCATGGCATCGTTAACAGCGTCCTTAAGGGTCATTGTTCCGGTGGTCACGGCATTGACCTTTGCCCCCAGAAGCTCCATTCTGTACACATTAAGAGCCTGACGGACAGTATCTTCCTTTCCCATGAAGATCTCACATTCCATGCCCAGAAGTGCGGCTGCTGTTGCTGTTGCAACACCGTGCTGACCTGCTCCGGTCTCAGCTATCAGTCTGGTCTTACCCATTTTCTTTGCCAGAAGTGCCTGTCCCAGTACATTATTTATCTTATGTGATCCGGTATGGTTTAAATCTTCTCTCTTGAGATAGATCTTTGCACCGCCCAGGTCTTTGCTCATCTTTTCCGCATAATACAAGAGGGAAGGTCTGCCGGCATAATTATTCAAAAGATCTGTCAGTTCGGCATTAAACTCAGGATCGTTTTTGTAATGTTCATATGCTTCTTCCAGTTTGATAAGCTCGTTCATCAGTGTTTCAGAAATATACTGACCACCGTGTATTCCAAATCTTCCTTTTTCGTTCATCTCATTTTCCTTCCTGATCGTATAATCTGTAATTTAAGTAAAGGTATTATCTTCCTCTGAGTTCATTTAGCATTGCCGCTTTGTCGGAGCTTCTCATAAAGGTTTCACCGATAAGAACCGCATTAGTTCCATTCTCTTCGAGTCTTGCTATATCACTTCTTGTCTTCATTCCGCTTTCGGATACAAAAAGAATGTCTTCCGGAACCATGTTTCTTAATCTGACTGAGTTTTCAATATCTACAGTGAAATCCTTCAGATTACGGTTATTAACTCCGATTATTCTGGCCTTTGCTTTAAGCGCTCTCTGAACTTCTTCCTCATCATGAGTCTCTATAAGTGCAGACAGCCCCAGTTCATCAGCGATCCCGTAGTATTCCTGCAGCTGCGTATCACTCAGTATGGCACAGATCAAGAGTACTGCATCCGCTCCCATCAGCTTTGCCTGGTAGATCATGTATTCATCCACGGTAAAGTCTTTTCGGATAATGGGAATAGTGATCTCTTTTCTGATTTCTTTAAGGTATTCATCTTTACCCATAAACCACTTTGGTTCTGTTAGAACAGACATGGCATCTGCACCGGCAGCCTCATATTCCTTTGCTATGCGGACATATGGAAAATCCTCTGCGATAATGCCCTTTGAAGGTGAAGCCTTCTTTGCTTCACATATAAAGCTGATACCGGGTTTGGCAAGAGCTTTTTCAAAGATATATCCGGTATCGGCATTCAGGTCTTTAGCCTGTGCTCTGATCTCATTTAAAGGGAGTTTACTCTTTTCGTATTCTATTCTTTCTTTTGTATAAGCTGCTATTTCATCAAGGATCATAGTATTCTCCTAGTCACGGGGTGTCGGTCATAAACATATATTCTTTTTCACGGGCATCCGCTGCTATCATCTTGACCTTCGGTCAAGAAGCATGAGTTCGAGTCACTTTGCTCAGGTCAAAATCGGTCGCCTCAAACTCGCGACGCACGCCTCATCAGGCGTGCTGCTCAAACAACTTCGGCGACAACGCGATTTTT
>CACXGM010000183.1 GCA_902767075.1 uncultured Lachnospiraceae bacterium | reverse complement strand
GTAAGGGTGTTGTACAGCAGATAAGAGATAAATATGCTGAGAAGGACTCTCACATTTCTCGGCGTATTTGTCATACTGAAAAAAGGAGCGATGTATATGAACATGCTCACTCTCACGAATATCAGCAGAAAATATTCAAGATCATAAAATGAAAAAGAATAATCAATCATCTGTGTACGTAATAGCTAAAGGTTGTCCAAAGGTTGGTGGTATACTCAACCATGGTATTCATCATCCATCCGCCGAGAAGCATAAGGGTAAGAAAAATTCCTATCAGCTTCGGAACAAATGTGAGCGTTTGCTCCTGGATGGAAGTAACTGTCTGGAAAATACTGACGATGAGACCGATTGCCATAGATACAAGCAAAAGAGGCAGTGCGGTTTCAAGAATAACATATAGAGCCTGTCTGACCATTTCGGTGACTGCTTCGGTTGTCATATTCACACTCCTCCTTTCCTGTTTCTTTAAACTCTAAAACATCTACAACGTCTATAAGCCGGATCCCCGAGCCCGGGTTTCCGGCATCAATAAAAGGTTTGAACTACCTGTCCGATAATAAGCGCCCATCCGTCCGCAAGAACGAAAAGCAATATCTTAAAAGGCATGGATATTGTCGTAGGCGGCAGCATCATCATACCCATACTCATAAGCGTAGACGCCACAACCATGTCTATGATTATGAAAGGTATATAGATCATAAAACCGATCCAGAAAGCGGTCCTCAGCTCCGATATCATAAAGCTCGGAACAAGAACCGATGTAGGAATGGTTTCAAGTGAACCGTCCCACTCAAGGTCAGCTATCTGCATAAAAAGCTGTACATCCTTAAGCTGGGTCTGGGGATACATGAACTCTCGTAAGGGGTCCATAGCGAGTTCGAAGAACTCCTGAGTCTCAATCTCTCCCGCTTCGTAAGGCTTGACCGCAGTATCATTTATCTTTGTGATAGTGGGCTGCATTATGAAGAAAGTAAGGATGAGTGCAAGTCCCAAAAGAATCTGGTTTGGCGGAGCCGTTTGGGTATTAAGCGCCGCTCTTGTAAAGTGCAGCACTATGATGATCCTCGTAAAGGATGTCATCATAATGATAAGAGTCGGGGCTATTGCGATGAGAGTAAGAGTTATGAGAATTCTGAGAGCTCCGTTTAAAGAGCCGTTGTCTCCCTCATATTCAAGTGTAACTCTGTTAAGAGTATTTAATGTATTAAGGTCCTCCGGGCTGTCGTAAGTGCCTGCGGGATCAACCGTTGTTGACACTTCCGTATCGCCGGTCTGAAGATGATGTTCCTCGGTAGCATAAGAAAAAGATTTCCCATTAAACCACAATATGCCCACCGCAAGCAGCAGGCATAATAGCTTTATAATATTTTTTCCAGTTTTACTGATAGGTCCCATACTCATACATCCTTTGAATCATCACTGGAATTCTTATCTTTTTTTAATGCCTTTTCGAACATACTTTTAAAGGCAGATTTAGAACCGTCAGGCTTAATTTCCTTAAGCTCTGACGGATCAATATCTCCCAGAAAAGTAACGCTGTCCTTGGATATAGCCAGTATTTTGTAGGTATTTCCCACTCGTACTATCTGCATCCATTTATTGTTAGCTATATGGGTGGTCTCGATAACCTCGATATTACGGCCTGAATTCTGGCTTTTTTGATAGTTTGCGAGCCACTTTGTCACGACTGCAGTCACGGCCAAAACGACCACAAAAATAACAAGCACAGTGATAAGCTGCGCATACGCAGTCTGGCTAAGGATTATCATTATCCGACAACCTTCTTTACAGCTTCCAATACACGGTCCTGCTGGAAGGGCTTAACGATGAAGTCCTTAGCGCCGGCCTGGATAGATTCGATAACCATTGCCTGCTGTCCCATTGCAGAACACATAATAACCTTTGCGCTGGCATCAGCTGCCTTGATGGCCTTAAGTGCCTGGATTCCATCCATCTCGGGCATAGTGATGTCCATCAGTACAAGGTCGGGTGTAAGTTCTTTGTACTTCTCAACTGCCTTTGCTCCGTTCTCTGCTTCACCTGCAACATTGTAGCCATTCTTTGAAAGAATGTCTTTGATCATCATTCTCATAAATGCTGCATCGTCAACAATCAGGATGTTTTTTGCCATTTTCTTTTCCTCCAACTATATATTAATATTAGGGGCTACTACTTTATAATTTCCGTTACACGTACGCCGAAGCTTTCTTCGATAACAACTACTTCGCCTCGTGCAACGAATTTACCGTTTACAAGTACATCGATAGGCTCACCGGCGATACGGTCAAGCTCTATGATTGTACCGGGTGCAAAGTTAAGGATCTCGGAGATCGTCTTTGCGGTTCGTCCAAGTTCAACGGTTACTTCAAGAGGAACATCCATAATAAGACCGATATTCTCTCCGCCGGCTATTCCGGCTGTGTCCCCGTTAAAGTTCTGGAACTGAACAGGTTTAACGTTAACTGCCTGCTGGGGCATTGCCATTCCGGGCATCATGCCCATTCCCGGCATCATTCCCATTCCGGGCATCATACCCATTCCAGGCATCATACCCATCTGAGGCATCATACCCATCTGGCTCATATCCTGTCCGGGCATTCCCATCTGAGGCGCCATCTGTGGAGCCATCTGGGGCGCCGCTTCGGGCATAGGTGCCGCTGCGGGAGCGGGTGCGGGAGCAGGTTCTGCGGCGGGTGCCGGAGCGGCATCTCCTCCACCGCCCATCTGAGTATTGATGAATGTATCAACAATCTTCTTAGCGAATTCTATAGGATAGAGCTGCATGATACTTGAATCTACCAGCCCGTCTCCAATCTCCATTCTGAAGGAAATCTTTACGAAGGTTCCCCCTAAGAAAGGAGCTATTTCTGCGCCGTTTTCATATTTCGAAAGATCAAGTAGCGATGAATCCGGCGGCGAAATGTCTATCATTGTTGAAAGCATGGTGGAGAGTGAGGTGGCTGCCGAACCCATCATCTGGTTCATAGCCTCCGAAATAGCCGAGAGGTGAATCTCTGATAACTCGCCTTCGGTATTTGTACCGTCTCCGCCCATCATCAGGTCGGTAATAACCTTAACATCCGATTCCTTAAGAACAAGGATGTTGGTTCCGTCCAGCCCCTTTGTATACTTGATCTGGATGAATACACAGGGCTTTTCGTAATTACCGAGAAGTTCATCCCATGTAGCAAGCGTAACAACGGGCGTTGTGATGTTTACCTTACGGTTAACAAGGGAATAGAGAGTAGTGGCCGAAGAACCCATGCTTATGTTGGCTACTTCGCCGATCGCATCTTTTTCCACATCGGTAAGCTCGAATCCTTCAGCTGATGCGGCAGAGCTTCCGACAAGGAAATCTTCCTTGGGTGGCTGCTCAGGTTCCGGCTTCAGATCCAGTCCGCTGAGGTCAGGTGCTTCATCTCCCGACAGATCCATACCGCTTAAAAGGGCATTGATCTCGTCCTGGGAAAGCATTCCTTCCATCTTCTATTCCTCCTCTCTTATCACTGATGTAATCCTTACAGCATAACTGTCATCGTCAGCTCCGGGAAGCGCAGTGAATTTTTTTATGTTTCCGACATATATATCCATGTCGTTATCAACCTTGGTATCGAGTCTTAAGCAGTCACCCACCTGCAGGTTCATAAAGTCACTTACGGAGATGACCGTCTTACCGAGAACTGCCCTTATAGGGATATCAACTCTTCGGATCATCGACTCAATGTAATCCTCAAAGTTCTCATCTCTGTTCTCCTGCATTGTGGAGAACCAGTACTTGGTATTGAGCTTATCCATAACATCCTCGAGTGTGATGAAAGGTAAGCAGATATTCATAAAACCTTCGACATCTCCGATCTTGATGTTTAAGGTGATGATGGCTATCATCTCGTTCGGCGCAATGATCTGTGCAAACTGTGGATTGGTCTCCACTCTTTGAAGCACCGGAGAGACATCCAAAACGTTCTTCCAGGGCTCTCTGAGGAGGCTGACCATCATAATAAGTATCCTTTGGACGATGGTCATCTCAATCTCGGAAAAGTCTCTTGCTTTGTCAAGAGCCTGTCCCGTTCCGCCCAGCATTCTGTCTATCATAGCATAGGCGATATTTGTGGCAAGGTCCATGATGATATTGCCGTTTAAGGGCTCAAAGTTAACTATTCCGAGGATTACGGGGTTTGACAGCGCGTTTGAGAACTCGTTGAAAGTAACGGTCTCGGAGCTGGCCACCGTAACCTGTACATTCTTTCGAAGGTACACCGGAAGGTTGGTCGAAATAAGTCGGCCGTAGTGCTCGAATATGATCTCAAGCGTTCTTAAGTGCTCTTTGGAGAATTTCGTAGGTCGTCCGAAGTCGTAGTTTCTGACCTGTTTTTCTTCTTCTCCCGATATCGAATCAACATCAAGATCACCGCTGGACAGAGCCGCAAGCAGATTGTCTATTTCATTTTGCGAAAGGACCTCTCCCAAAGAAATCCACCTCCAAGCGACGCTGTTTGCGTCAGTTTTTTATCCAAACTGGGTGTCGCTGATTGCGATAGCGTAAATAAAGTCAGATCCGAAAAGATCCTGGATTGCCTTTAAGATCTCAGCCTTAAGGCCCTCTTCATTGCTTCTGCATTCAGCCTCGGTCTTTGAAGAGATGATCTTTCTGATGGCATCTTTTATAAGGCTTTCGCTTCCTGCTACAAGGGGCTGCATCTCTTTGTAGTCCTCATGGTTTTTATTTATCTGAAGAGAGATATGACAAACCATATAAGGAGTCTTTACCTTGCCGTCAGCGGTAGTCTCGGGCTGAAGGGCGATGGTGAACTGATCCGCAATATCAAATATCTCGGTATCAGCGAGAGATATCTGTGCAACGCTGCTCTCTTCGGTGCCATCGGTTATCTCAAGGTTCATAACGGTCATGATCGTTGTGATCATTGCCGCGGTCTTGCTGTTTGTGGTTGTAACGCTTATCATCATCACAACGCTGAGTCCGATGTTGACAAGAAGCAATGCTAAAATTACGATCGAAAGCAAACTTTTTTTCATTTCTTTTCCTCGTTCGTAAGACTTAACAGTTACTTGGAACTGTTGTATATTCTGATTTCAACTCGTCTGTTCTTCGCTCTGCCTTCCTCGGTGGAATTGTCCGCAACGGGAACTCTCTCTCCCATACCTGCATGCTTAAGCTTTGTGGAATCAAGGGTACTGTTGTTAACAAGATAATAAAATACCGAAAGGGCACGGGCACTGGACAGCTCTTCGTTGTCCGCATACTT
>CACXGM010000182.1 GCA_902767075.1 uncultured Lachnospiraceae bacterium | reverse complement strand
GATTACATCGTTAATCACAAGGGACCTCACAAACTTCCTCTCATCGGACGTGCAGACTGGAATGACTGCTTAAATCTTAACTGTCACTCAACACAGCCCGGCGAATCCTTCCAGACCTTCGGACCTTCCGAGGGACCCGTTGCTGAGTCGGTATTTATCGGCGGTATGTTCGTTAAGTACGGCCGCGAGTATGCAGATCTTTGCAAGCTTCAGGGAAAGAATGACGAGGCAGAAAGAGCACTCAAGGAAGTAGCCGAGATGGAGAAGGTTCTCCTCTCCGATGCAGGTTGGGACGGAAAGTGGTTCGTAAGAGCTTACGATTCATACGGAAATAAGGTCGGCGGTGCCGAGTGTGAGGAAGGCCAGATCTACATCGAGCCCCAGGGCTTCTGCGTACTGGCAGGCGTTGGCGTAGAGAGCGGACAGGCTGTACAGGCACTGGATTCCGTTAAAGAAAGACTCGATACCGAGTACGGTATCATGATCCTCCAACCCGCTTACACCGTTTATCACGAAGAACTGGGCGAGGTTTCCTCTTATCCCCCGGGATACAAGGAGAATGCCGGAATCTTCTGTCACAACAACCCTTGGGTTTCCATCGCAGAGACCGTTGTGGGCCGTGGAGACAGAGCTTTCGAGATCTACAAGAAAACCTGCCCTGCATACACTGAAGAGATCTCAGAGATCCACAAGACCGAGCCTTACATCTACTGCCAGATGGTAGCAGGCCGCGATGCTAAGTTCCACGGTCAGGGCAAGAACAGCTGGCTCACCGGAACCGCAGCATGGACCTTCGTAAATATCTCCCAGTACATTCTGGGTGTATATCCTACTCACGAAGGACTCTCCGTTGATCCTTGCGTACCTGCAGACTTCGGCGATTTCAAGATCACCAGAAAGTTCCGCGAGGGCACTTACAATATCAGCGTTAAGCAGAACGGCACTCAGAAGGGTGTTAAGTCCATGACCGTTAACGGCGCTGCTGTAGAAGGTCACATCATTCCTTACGTTAAGGGACAGACCGAATACAATGTAGAGATAATAATGGGTTAAAGAGACCCTATCCATATAGAATTCTCTAATGAAAGAAGAAGACCATTCCCGGGCAGGGAGTGGTCTTCTTTTTATTATCATATGTTTAAGATCATCATTTTCTGCGGTCAAGTTTACGATGCATTTCTTTCTTGATCTCATACATCTCATTGTCCGCATCCTTTATATAATCCTGCAGGCTTGCATTTGGTCTGTTTTCCGGATCCGTCACGACATAACCGATGGATACCGAAATGCTGTATGGTACGGTTCCGGCCTTGTTAAATTCCTCCAGTTCGTTTATGATGGAAAACTTGGTTTTATAAGCCTTTTTTTCATTGCAACGGGGTGCTATCACCAAAAATTCATCTCCGCCAAACCTAACACCTATACCACCTTCCGGAATGTTGTCATTGATAGCCTTGACAACAGTGGTGATGGCATTGTCACCGTGAAAATGTCCGTATTCGTCATTTATCTTTTTCATATAGTTGATGTCAACGAACATGACCATCATCTTCGTGTGGTCTTGGAGACTTTCCTCATAAAGCGGTAAAGCCTTTTCTTCATATCCGAATCTATTGAAAAGACCCGTCAGCTGATCCTTGTCATACAGCTGCTTCATACGAAGGTTTATGCGCATGAACCTCAGTGACTGCTGAAGCTTTTCAAGATAAGGATACAGCATATCCTCCGCCATAATATGCGGCTTATCGGTAAGCACCAGATATCCGTAATTATACTCAAAATAATGAAGGGGCATGATGAAATAATTATGGTATTCTCCCGATATCTTCTGATACCCCGGCACGATCATATCCCAATCTGTTGTTAACTCATTTCTGAGCACGCCATCCTTTAACGCAACAATCACTTCCGCGTCGCTTTCCCTTCCCGATCTCCAGATGTCAGCCTCATTTGCCAAAACATCCTTGAAATATAATGAATTAACTATTATGTAAAATCCGCTGCCCTCAAACTGGTGATTCTCCTCATAGTGTCTCTGAAGAGTCTCCTTCATCACCTGGAAGCTCGGCATCTCAGAGAGCCACTGTCTCATCACACGCTCATTCTGTTCAAGCAGTTTAGCATCTGTGATCCTCTGAAAGGAGTGTCTGCAATATAACAGCCTCTGTGCCTCGTAATCTATTTCGCCACGGCATCCGCAGCTCTCGCCGACGGAAAGTCTTGATGCGACCACCTCATCCTTAAGAGCGTTATCGCCATCCACCTGCTCAAATATCATCTCGCAGGCTCGATAGCCTATCTTTTCATAGCTCTGTTCCACGGAAGTGAGAGCGGGATAAAAGATTTTCCCCTCCTCAGAGCTATCGTATCCGGTAACTATCACATCTTCCGGCGCAAGATATCCTCTCTTTTCAAGCTGGGTGCAGGCTGCCATAGCCATTACATCATTTGCACATATAATGGCGTCCGGAAGTCCCTTTGGAGAATCCACCAGAGAATTAATGATATCGGCTGTATATTTATTTGACCATTTTCCGTAGGCAAAATCATCACCGGTAAAGGAAATACCGTGTTCTTCAAACACACGCTTTGTAACATCCAGTCTTGAAACACTGTCGACATGATCGGGGGTACCGGCTATAAAGAACGCTCTTTTGACATTGTGTTCTTTTATCAGGTGCTCCACCAGTTCTCTCATGCCCTCTTCATTGCTGACGCAAATAGAATGGGCACCCGGAATCTTCATCCCGACCGAAACCACCGGAATGTTCTTTTGTATAGCATCTCGGCACAGATTTACCGCGGTCTCCGTATCGTTCAACATTGTGGAGAAAACGATCAAGCCGTCGTAATCCTCGGGATTTATCAGCTTATATATATTAAGCTCGCCCTGCTTTAATGTGAGGTGTTCACTGTAAGACGCAAAGCACATAAAGGTAAAGGTGTCAAAATCCCTTACCTTGGAATATTCCTTTATTCCCTCCAGCGCTCTCGACAGAGTATCTATATTCCAGCCGTTAGCACATATTGCTATCTTCTTTTTCATTCGTGCCCCACATATTCAAGCTAACCGTCGGTTATCAGTTGTTACCAAAGATGATAAAGAGCAGTACAAGGATCGCAATACCAATAGCGATGGCGATCGCAACCTTGACAGGAGATACGGGTGACTTGCCGCCTACCTTACCGGTCTGTCCGTTTACCACAAACTGGAATACTTTTCCGTTGAATGTAAAGCTGGACATCCACACAGGAAGGAGCAGATATTTGTATGTCATCTTTGAGTATGCAACCTGCATGGAGTTTACACGGCTATCGTCCGCATTGTTGTTACGTTCTATTTCCCTGCAGATAGCGCCGCGAAGATGTCCCTCGATCTGCTTAGTGGCACTGTGCCAGCCCTCTTCAAGAGGAACCGTGTATCTCTCTGCCAGGAATCCAGACAGATACTCCGGAGAGTATACAACATTGCTTCCGGTGTCAAAGGGCTCAATGGACTTAAGGAAGCTCTCGGTGTGATTCTTAGATGCGCAGACAAGCTCATCATCGATAAACTCGGAATGATGTCCTCTGGTATCATACCAATCGGTTACCGTCCTGGTCTGATCCTTTCCGTCGGAGTCCTTGTAGTGCTCTGTTCTCTCTATACCGTATTCACCTTTGTAATCAGTCTCTGTCTGAGCATCAAAGGTCCAGTAGGGAAGATATATTCCCTGGAAAGCATCGGGCTGTGCGCTCTTCTTTGCAGCATTGGGAGCAAAAAGCTTCGCGCCGATCCACTTTTTGAAAAGTTCACCGGCCTGGGGCTGTGTGATCTTGAAGGGTACAACTCCTCCCGGTGAAAGAGTTCCCTTGTCATCCGTAGCCTCGGTAACATGGTTTGATCCGCAGTACGGGCAGGTGGTTGAAAGACTGTTTACATCCATCACTATCTCTGCACCGCAATATTTACAGTTAAATACCTTCGTGGCAGTTCCCCAGTCACGGTTTCCCGTGGACTCAAGCTTATTAAGGTCGAGTTCATTCTCCTCGGCCGCACCCTCTTTCTGAACCTGTCCGACTCCAACGATCTTTTTGGGCTTTTCAGGATCCTCAGCAGACTTTTCCGCTGCCGGTATATCTACCTCTGTGTCACAGAAGGGGCACTTAAGCTTACCCACCGCTGCATTAAATTCAAGTGCCGCTCCGCATGAAGGACACTTCTTTTCCGTTGCCCCCATGAGTTTCGCCGCATCCTTAAGTTCTCCGGTACTGTCCAATACTTGATCTGCCATTATCTTATACCTCCAAATCTCTTCCCTTTTATTGATCCTGTCATATTTGATTTCTCCTCAAATATTTTGGTATACTTTATAATTTTAGCATTTTTCACATTATTTGTATACTCAATATGGTTATTTTTGCAGTATTTACACAAAAATCGGAGCAATTCCCCGTTGTTTTCTCCAAAAGGGAAATGCTCCGTTCTTTTAATCCAAAGCGGATCTGTCTTAATGGTGCCTGTCACCATTAAGAATTATTTAAGTTTCCAAATGTCCTTGTTGTACTCTGCGATGGTACGGTCGCTGGAGAAGAATCCGGCCTTTGCGATGTTAACAAGCATCTTCTTCGCCCACTCCCTGCGGTTTTCGTAGTCCTTGAAGGCCTTGTCCTTCACCTTGATGTAGTCCTCGAGATCCAGCAGGGTCATGAACCAGTCCTTGTTAAGAAGCTCATTGTAAAGTCTGGTAAGGCTCTTTTTGTTTCCGCGCTTGATCACTTCATCGCTGACAATGAAATCAACAGCCTCTTTTATGGTCTTGCTCTTGTTGTAGAAATCCTTTGATACATAGTCAGCCTTTGCATAGTGCTCTATTACTGTGTCGGACTTCTCGCCGAAGATGTAGATATTATCATCCCCTACCAGATCGTTTATCTCGACATTTGCTCCGTCGCTGGTGCCAAGGGTAACGGCGCCGTTTAACATAAACTTCATGTTGCCTGTTCCTGATGCCTCCTTGGAAGCAAGTGAGATCTGCTCGGAAATATCGCAGGCAGGGATCAGCTTTTCGGCATATGAAACATTGTAATTCTCTACCATTACAACCTTCATATACTTATTGACATCTGCGTCATTATTTACTATATCGGACAGAACCAGGATCAGATGGATGATATCCTGAGCTATGATATAAGCAGGTGCTGCCTTTGCTCCGAAGATAAAGGTGATGGGTCTCTTAGGAAGCTTTCCGCCCTTTATCTCCAGATACTTGTGGATGATGTAAAGTGCGTTCATCTGCTGACGCTTGTACTCATGAAGGCGCTTAACCTGAATATCAAAGATTGAGTTAGGATCGACTTCGATCTTCTCCTTCTTTTTAAGATAATCAGCAAGCTGGATCTTTTTGTAATTCTTGATGATCTGAAGGGATTGAAGGAACTTTTTGTCATCCTTGAATGCAAGAAGCTTTTCCAGTTCATCCGCATTCTTTTTATATCCGGTACCGATGGTCTTGTCCAAAAGAGCGGTCAGATCTCTGTTGCAGCTCATGAGCCAACGGCGGAAGGTGATGCCGTTTGTCTTGTTGTTGAACTTCTTTGGATAGATCTTGTAGAAGTTGTTGAGCTCAGTATCCTTTAATATCTCTGTATGGATGGCAGCAACACCGTTTACACTGTATCCGTAGTGGATATCGATGTGCGCCATGTGTACTCTCTTCTGTTTGTCGATGATCTGAACGGTGGAATCTGAATACTTTGCCTTTACGCGCTTATCAAGCTCTCTGATGATGGGAATAAGCTGGGGCACCACTTCCTTCAGATAATCAAGAGGCCATTTTTCCAGCGCCTCTGCCAGAATAGTGTGGTTTGTATACGCGCAGGTCTTTGATACGACATCGATGGCCTCATCCATAGTGAAGCCTTCCTTTTTGGTGAGGATACGGATGAGTTCGGGAATTACCATGGTGGGATGAGTATCGTTGATCTGAATAGCGACATGTTTGTCGAGTTTATGGAGATCATGTCCCTTTGCCTTCTCCTCAGCGATGATCAGCTGTGCCGCATTGGACACCATGAAATACTCCTGATAGATCCTCAGAAGGTTTCCGTCCTTGTCCGAATCATCGGGATAAAGGAAAAG
>CACXGM010000181.1 GCA_902767075.1 uncultured Lachnospiraceae bacterium | reverse complement strand
GAAAGCAAGCAGCCGGAAAACTACGGACCAAAAACCCGGCACGGGCCGAATGGTCCGTAAAAAAGAAAGCAAGCAGCCGGAAAACTACGGACTAAAAACCCGGCACGAGTCAAATGGTCCGTAAGGCTTGAACTTGATGGCCGGAAAAGATCACACGCTCGTCATTATAGAAGCGTATGAAGTCGTCAACGGTCTCGTGCCCGATCAGATTACCCGAAGAGTCGATACAGTCCACATAAGGAGTGTAGTAGGTACCGTGTCTTCCGAAGTTCGCCCACAACAGGAAATAGGAGGCACGGGAGGCAACAACGAGATCAAGCACATCAGAGTGCCAATGGTTATTCAGGTTCCCGGTTAAATGAATAGAGGTAGCCTTGCATCCCGGGTCGGGCTTATCACTGGCAAGACCTGTTTCGGTGACAGCCATCAACTTATTGTGAGAGGCGGAGAATTCTTCCAGAATGGACAATTGCTTTTTGAATCCATCAAAGAATTCTTCACCTTTTTCGTTTTCTGTGTAGGGATCATACATATCTACCCCGACCATATCCACGTAGTCATCACCCGGGTAGCGCTCGCCGTACTCGGCGGCACTGCCATTCTCACTTCCGGGGCTGTAGGCATAGAGCAGATTGTGGATACCCTTTTCTTCACGCAGATAATCGGCAATATAATGCCACAAAGCCTTGAACGCTTCGGGGGTACAGTGATCAGCTCCCCACCAGAACCAGCTTCCCGTATTTTCGTGAAGCGGTCTGAAAAAGAAAGGCTTCTCGACCAGCTTTGCAAATTCAGCAATTATATCAAGATATCTCTTAAACGCATCATGTGCTTTTCCGCCGGGCATAACTTCCCGGACCACATCACCCTCGCACCTGTTCGGTGTGTATTCTTTATAATCATATTTCGCTATAGCGGGAGATTTTCCCTCTACATAGCTCTCCCGGATTCTGCTAAAAAGAAAATTCGGCATATGAGCGGAGAGAGAAAACACACCGCCCATATCTATGAGACGCCTTGCAAGAGCTGCAGCGGCCTTTATATCTGAGATCACAGGATCTTCGCCGGCCGTATCTATCGCGGGTAAGCCCTTCCAACCCGGCACATCGTTCGTATAGAACATATTGTGCCGCTTGATGCTGAACTCAACACCTGTAAAACTCAGCACATCAAAAGCCTGAAGTGCCGGGTAATCCCGTACCATATCGTAGGTGTCAGCATGGGAATCCATCTTATCACCCGCTTTGTTCTGAACATTATTCTCCTGCCCGAACAAAGCGCTTTTAGAGCGTCCGATGGCATCCATGTACTTGTACAGACTCCTCACACCGGGCTCTGCATCGGGGTCCGATGTTCGGAAATCACCATCCTTCAGAAGAGGAATCTCTTCAACCCCGGATCCGTGAATTATGCGAAGGTATCCATTTTTTTCGTCAAATTCAACCCTGTTGCCATTCGCCGGCTTTTCTAATACTTGCTTGTAAAAATCTGATTCTGACATTTGTTCAATCCCCTATATTGATTAATTTAGTGTGCGCCACTTTGCTTTGCATTAGATGTGATCTAGTGATATTATAATATCGATATTTTGCGCTGTACGAGCATAATATAGCATATTTGACCGGGAAACGCTATTTGAAAACACCGCAAAAATGTAAGAATAAATACATGAACGCAAATAGGATTTTTAATTTTACAAATACATATGAAAAGGATGATCATCCCGGGTTTGAGTTTATTGACTGCACCGATATTACGGGCACAGACATGTATTGTGATGATGAAGCCCGGTCCGGTCTTTTAAAGATCGTTGACGGGGAGCCGGCCGGGATACATCTCATCGATTCCGGAAACTATCACTATATGACGAGACTTTTCACATCCTGCATAAAAGAGGATTACGTTCTGGTCTTTTTCGACAATCACACGGATATGAAGCCCGCTATGTTCGACATGCTAAGCTGCGGCTCCTGGGCAAAGGAATCGCTGGAAAAAGATGAGCACTTAAAGCACATGTTTGTGATAGGGCCGCCGAAAAAAAGTGTTGAAGAACTGCCGGATGAAATTGTAGAAAATGTAAAGCTCACCCTGATCACGCGAGAGGAAATTTCCGCAGCGGAGCACTCTTCAGCAAGAGAGGAAATTTCCGTAGCGGAGCAGTCTTTAATAAAAGATGGAATCTCAGAGGTTGAATTCCTCCTCAAAAATGAGGGAAGCGGATTCCCGGATCTGCCCATATATATTTCCGTGGACAAGGACGTGCTTGATGTTTCTGAGGTCAGCACAAACTGGGATCAGGGAAATATGAGCATGGAGACCCTTCTCCATCTGATAGATGTTGTCTGCGCGGGGAAAAAACTGATCGGAGCCGATATATGCGGTCTTCTCCCTGCAAGTGCGGGCGAGATGAAGTCGGCGGAAAGCTATGAAAAGGGACTTCGCACGGACAGAAAATTGATTGAAAAAATAGAACCAATGGTTATGGAAAAGACAGTTGCCACCGATGAAAACAGAATAGATCTTCCCGCTGCATTCAGAGAACGCATGAAGGAGCAGCTCGGCGATGAGTATGAAGCCTTTGAGAAAGCACTTTTAGAAGGCGAAAGATACCGCGGCCTCAGGGTTAACCCCCTGAAGGCAAATGCTTGTGGCAAGAGAGCTACCGAAATGATCCAGGGAGAGGCGGGCTTTAATGCGCTCCAAAGGATCCCCTGGACAAAGTACGGATACTACTACAGCGAAAAGACTGAAGACGGCGGAGATTTCCAGCCCGGAAAGCATCCTTTTCACGAAGCGGGAGTGTACTACATTCAGGAGCCGAGTGCAATGCTGCCGGCAGAACTGCTGGAGCCAAAGCCCGGAGAGAGAATACTTGACCTTTGCGCAGCTCCCGGAGGGAAAAGCACACAGATAGCCGGATATATGGAAGGAAAAGGGCTGCTGGTCTCCAATGAGATAAACGTAAATCGTGCAAAGATCCTCTCAGAAAATATTGAGAGAATGGGTATTAAAAATGCGGTGGTCATCAGTGAAGCACCGGAGAATCTGACAGGAAGATTCGAAGGCTTCTTTGACCGCATTATGGTGGATGCACCCTGCTCCGGAGAAGGCATGTTCAGAAAAAATGACGAAGCCATATCCGAATGGAGCGAGGAAAATGTCAAAAACTGTGCCGAAAGGCAGGCTCATATCCTGGACTGCGCAGCCATAATGCTCAGGGCAGGCGGCCGCATAGTGTATTCCACCTGTACCTTCGCAAGAGAAGAGGACGAGGAAAGCATAGAAAAGTTTTTAAAGAGACACTCTGAATTCACCCTTTTGGAGCAGCACAGACTCTGGCCCCACAAGATTAAAGGAGAGGGACATTTTGCCGCGGTTCTGGAGAAAACGAGCCCGGAGGCGATCCGCTCAGAAAATGATCTGCCCGGGGAAAGTACTTACGAAAACCCGGAAAAGGCGGCCCCTGCACGGATTAACGACTTGCCCCTTTCATCATCCGATATGAAAAAGGTAAAGGAATGGCTTTCGGATATATTAAAATCCGAGTGCTTTGAAGAGGGGGGAATCCTCTCAACAGGACGTTTGGAGAACTTTGGAGAAAACATTTATCTCGTTCCTTCTGCAATGCCGGGGCTGAAGGGATTGAAGGTTTTGAGACCGGGGCTTCACATCGGAAGCCTGAAAAAAGATAGGTTTGAACCCGCCCATTCTCTTGCACTCGCCATTTCACCGGCGAAGGCACAGAGAGTGGAACAGCTAACCGTTGGTTATGCAGTGGATTATATAAAGGGTCTTACGCAAAACACCGAAAATGAGAAAGGATGGACTCTTGTAACTGTAGAAGGGTATTCGCTCGGCTGGGGAAAATCGGCGGGAGGCATACTGAAAAATCACTATCCAAAGGGACTCAGAAAAGACACAAAAGCGTGACTTTATAAAGGAGTAAAGCTGTTTGGACATTTTATTTGAAGACAACAGTATAATAGTGATCTACAAGCCCTCCGGCATTGCCACCCAGACCAAAAAGGTGGGTGAAAAAGACATTGTCAGCGAACTGAAAAAACACCTGAAGGGCGGATATGTAGGTGTGGTCCACAGGCTGGATCAGCCCGTGTGCGGACTTCTGGTATTTGCAAAGAATAAAGAAGCTGCCGCCGATCTGTCAAAGCAAGTGGCGGCGAAGGGGGAGGCCGGTTTCCAAAAGGATTACACCGCCATTTGCCTGCGGGAGAGTAACTGTATACAGAGTGCTCTTCCTTGCGCCACTGAGCAAAAAGAGTCTTTCACTCACGGATCGGAACAAAAGGGATCTTGTCCTATCCGTCCGGAACAAAAGGATTCCTCACATCACCGCCTGGAAGATTACATCATAAAGGAAAAAGAGGGCTTCGCGCGGATCGTTTCCCCGCAGGAAGCGGATAAATATCCCGATGCAAAGAAGGCCATCCTCACATATGAAGTTTTAAGAGAAATGAAGATTTCGGACGAACTTTGTTACAGACTTCGCGTTCATCTTGAAACGGGAAGGTTCCATCAGATCAGGGCTCAGCTCGCAAACGCCGGGCTTCCCATTATCGGAGATCAAAAATATGGTAATCCGGAGAGCAAGAAAATAAGCGCCGGTGCCGGCATCAGACAGATTCTCCTCTGCGCGGACAGCCTTGTGTTTAGGCATCCCGCCACCGGAAAAACAATGCAGTTTACCACAGAAGCATTTAGTGATTTATAGATAACGGAATTTAGATATGAATGTATTAAAGGCAATAAAAGTAGCCGAATTAAGAAAAAAACTATCGGTGATCCCCGCAAAGATCATCTTTGCTGTCATACTGACCTTCTTTAGCTTTTGGGACAGAAGCTTTGAAATCACCTTCAAAAATATACCCCAGGATCCTAAAAAATATCTTCTGATGCTGGTTTTCACCTACGGCATCGTTTCATATGTGTATTTTTTCATCAGGCTCATGCATAACTGGTTTATCGGGCTGTTGCTGTCCGTGGGAGTTGCGGCACTTGTGATAAACTTCGCCGGCAAGATGGGAGACATTCCATATCTGGTCGCTATGGTGATCATGATATTCGGTGGTCCCATTTGGGATATCATCAATCTTATACGCTACCATTCTCTTAAAAACGAGGTCATCCGGGCGGAGGAAGAGCGGATCGAGCGAAGCTACGGCGAAGGGTACGACGAGGGCTTCAGGAGCGGCATGCGCGAAGGCCGTATGGATGAGAGAAACCGCTTGTATGAAGACTATGAGGATGACTACAGGAGAAGCCGTCTGCGTGAAGGCTATGAGGATGACTACAGGAGAGGCCGCCTGAGTGAAGACTATGAGGATGACTACAGGAGAGGCCACCCGGGTGAAGATTACAAGGACGATTATGAGGAACGGCTCTACGAAAGACGCCGAGGAATGAGGGAGAGAGATGAGTACGACCGCCGCTTTGTGGACGAGGGTTATGGCGATGAGGAGTATCTTGGGGAGGATGACGGCTATTACGAGGACGACTATTATGAAGATGACCGCGATGCCCGCTATGATGAAGGCTATGATAACGGCTATAACAGCGGCTACGATAACAGAAGCGCCTACAGCAGAGTAGAGGATGATTACGAGGAGCAGCCGCGCATTACCAAGGGGGACAGCGAAAATGCCGCCGGATTCTTTGCGGATTGCAAGACACCCGGGGAAATAAAGCGCCGCTATCACGATCTGTGCAAAGTTTATCACCCTGACAGCGGCAACGGATCGGCTGAGATTTTCTATCGGATAAAGAACGAATACGACAGACTTAAGCCTCAATCGTGACAAACACGCTTGATAGTGTTATAATATTATGCCATGAACAATTTAGGAGAAGAAAAAAGGAATAGGAGCGCTGCCAAAGTGGTAGGTACTGTTTTCGGTAACAGTGCCTTGATCTTGTTTACCACACTGCTGGTATTCATTGTATTTCTGGCAGGCGTGATCATGGTTCTGACCCACGGACCTTCCGAGCGGGCCAGATATATTTTCGTGCATTCATGCAACGAGACCAGTGCCCTTAAGTTCCTCCCCTATTGGTTCATGGAGGATGCGGCGGTTGACAGTATTTTAATGCCGCAGACAGACACGGATACTTATGTTGCACTCGGCTACAGACAAAGTGATGAGTCCGTTGCCGATATCGGAGAGGAAGACTCTGCTCTTTCTCTTGGCGAGGTACAGGAGGACTCAGCTGATGAAGGCTTTGTCGACGGTGTCAAAATAGAGGACATCTTTGGTGAGACCTTCAGAGGCAAGATGATGCTCGTGAAGGATCCCTCCAGGATCACTGTCGGTGTCCTGGGTGGATACAGCGCGGACGGATACGGCAAATTCCTGTACAAATTCATAGAAGATTACGGTGCTATCGGTGGTATAAACGGCGGAGGCTTTGCCGATGAAGAAGGCAAGGGACACGGCGGATGCCCTGATGGATTTGTCATCAAAAACGGAAAGATCATCTACGGTGAAGATGTGGGAGTATGCAATAACTTCGTCGGATTTGATGCGGACCACAATCTGATGCTCAAAAGCTGCACTGCAAGACAGGCGATAAACGCCGGGGCCGTGGAGGGCTTTACCTTCGAGATGGGAAGCGTTCTCGTGAGGGACGGTAATCCCGCAAAGAAACTCGGAGGCGGATACAATCCCCGCACAGCCATCGGACAGACCGAGGACGGGACCATCCTTCTCGCAGTCATTGAGGGCAGACACGCGGCGAGCCTTGGCGCCACCAGGGACGATCTGGTAAAGATAATGGTGGATTACGGAGCAGTCAACGCCACTATGCTGGACGGAGGCTCCTCTGCCGAGATGAGATATAACGGCGAACAGCTCACCAGAGGATCGGGACTTATCGGTATGCGAGGCCTTCCAAACGCAGTACTGATCATGCCGGAGGAAGACGACTAATGAAGAATCCGGTATTCAGAACTCTTTATTTAGTATATCTTGGCCTGCTATTTATCGCGGCCTTAGTTGTTCTCGGTATTCTCTGGAAAAAGCTGGTGCTCTTCCAGCGTTCGGAGGAGGAAAAGGAGATCACGGAGGAAAGGCTGCGCAGAGAAGAACAGGCTCCACAGCTGTTTTTCATGGAATATGCAGAGGAACTTAATGCACAGACCCTTGCTTCAGAGTACCTCGCAGACCACCCGGAGAGTCTCGATACATTACAGACCGCAACTCTTTATTTTGATGAATTGCTGGCGAAAGACGCTGAGGGCTGTAAATACTACAGAGCAAATGAATACTCAGATGAGAACCCCGCATATCTCGTGGAACTGTCAGGAGAAAAGCTGGCGGAGGTTAAACTGGCCGGAAAAGGCCTGAACTGGGCCGTTGAGGATGTTGAAGTATTTGCAGATGCAGCAGAGACTGTCACCGCGGATATACCCGATGGTTATCGGATCCGCTGCAACGATAATCTGCTGGGAGATGATCATATCGCAGAGGCCGGTATCGTCAGATTCCCCTATGATAAAGAGCGGGAGACCTTCGGATATGATGAGGTCCTTAAAAATGAGATCAAGTGGAATGTATATTCTGCAAAAGGATTCCTCACCCAGCCGGAAGTAGAGATCCTGGATACAAACGGAAGTGCGCTTTCACAGGAAGAGACCGCAGACATAGTTTTATTCGGATCAGCAGATGACAGCACGTCAGACCGGGATAAAAACAAAAAGGATTTCGTCAGGATCCACCCGGATGAAAAATCAGCTCAGAAATTACAGGATGCTGCCACAGGATTTTTGGAAGCATATCTTATTTATTATACCTACGGAAAAAGCGGTATCGACGATCACATAGCCGCGGCTCAGAGTTATTGTTTTGCAGGAAGCCCTGCGGACAAATCTCTTATCAATGCGTACGAAGACAGCGTCAGCTGGGCTTACGGACACACCAACTTAAGAAACGAGATACTGCAGCTGGGCAACCCCGTCATGTGGGCGGACAATTGCTGCAGCGTGGACATCGAATATCACGCCTATGCAAAGCGGGGCGGCGAGGAACTCGACTATTCCCGCAGAGATGAGATGATCCGCATCATGTTGGTGGATAAAGGAAACGGATACAAAGTTTACGCATTTGACGTATCTCCCGTGGGACAGTATTTTTAAAAAATTTCGCTTTAGGCGTTAATATTTGGAGGCATACATGCAGAACAAAGGACCATATTATTTGACAACAGCCATTGCCTATACATCGGGCAAACCCCATATAGGGAACAGTTACGAGATAGTACTTGCGGACGCTATTGCAAGATATAAAAGAAAAGAAGGCTATGATGTATTTTTTCAGACCGGTACCGACGAACACGGTCAGAAGATCGAGTTAAAGGCACAGGAAGCCGGCGTCACTCCAAAGGAGTTTGTCGACAAGGTTGCCGGAGAGATCCGCGCCATCTGTGACTGCCTGAACTGCTCATATGACAAGTTCATCCGCACCACCGATACCGATCATGAAAAGCAGGTTCAGAAGATCTTCAAAAGACTCTACGATCAGGGCGATATCTACAAGGGAGCATATGAGGGAATGTATTGTACTCCCTGCGAGTCCTTCTGGACAGAGAGCCAGTTAAAGGACGGCAAGTGCCCCGACTGCGGACGTGAAGTTAAGCCCGCGAAAGAGGAGGCATACTTCTTTAAAATGAGCAAGTATGCGGACAGACTTATCAAGCACATCAACGAGCATCCCGAATTCATACAGCCCGTTTCCAGAAAGAATGAGATGATGAACAATTTCCTCATCCCCGGACTTCAGGATCTGTGCGTATCCAGGACTTCCTTCAAGTGGGGCATCCCGGTTACATTTGATGACAAGCATGTCGTTTATGTATGGCTCGATGCGCTCACAAACTATATCACCGGTATTGGATATGATGCGGAAGGCAACAGCTCCGAGCAGTATAAAAAGCTCTGGCCCGCTGACCTTCATCTTATCGGAAAAGATATCGTGAGATTCCATACCATTTACTGGCCAATCTTCCTTATGGCTCTCGGTGAGCCCCTTCCCAAGCAGGTGTTCGGACACCCCTGGCTCCTGGCGGGAGACGGCAAGATGAGTAAGTCCCGTGGAAACGTTCTCTACGCTGACGACCTTGCAAAGTTCTTTGGCGTGGATGCGGTGAGATACTTTATGCTCCACGAGATGCCCTTCGAAAACGATGGCAGCATTTCTTGGGATCTTATGACCGAGCGTGTTAATACAGACCTTGCGAACGTTCTCGGAAACCTTGTTAACCGTACCGTTGCAATGAGCAATAAATACTTTGACGGCGTAGTGGAAAACAAGGGTGCTAAGGAAGAGATCGACGAGGACTTCGTTTCCGTTGTCACCGGAACCTATAAAAAGGTTGCCGAGAAGATGGAAACTCTTCATGTGGCAGATGCCATAACAGAGATCTTCGGCGTATTTAAGAGATGCAATAAATACATCGATGAGACCGAGCCCTGGGTACTGGCAAAGGATGATGCAAAGAAGGACAGACTTGCTACCGTTCTTTACAACCTCTGCGAGGGAATAACCATTGGTGCCAGCCTTCTCTCAGCATTTTTACCCGAGACAGCAGACAAGATCGCCAAACAGCTAAACTGCAAGCTCCGCGATTTTGATACTCTTGAGACCTTCGGCTTATATCCTTCCGGCAACAAAGTCGTTGAGAAGCCCGAGATCCTTTTCGCAAGACTTGACATCAAGGATGTATATGCGGAGGCAGAGAGGATCGCAGCCATCCAGAAGGCTGAGGCGGGAGTAACCGATGGTGAGCCTGCTGGAAAGAAGGACGAAGAGGCTATCGACATCGAGCCAAAGGATACCATCACCTATGATGACTTCTCCAAGCTCCAGTTCCAGGTGGGCGAGATCATCGCCTGCGAGGAAGTTAAAAAGTCGAAGAAGCTTCTTTGCTCAAAGGTAAAGATCGGCAGTCAGGTGCGCCAGATACTCTCCGGTATCAAGTCAAGCTACTCTCCCGAGCAGATGGTCGGAAAGAAGGTAATGGTACTTGTGAACCTTCAGCCCAGAGAGATCGCAGGTCTCACCAGCGAAGGAATGATCCTGTGCGCGGAGGATGCGGAAGGCAAGCTTTCTATTATGGTTCCCGACAGCGATATGCCCGCAGGCGCGGAGATTTGTTAATAACAGCAGATCGAAGCTGACCTTCTGATTGCACTTGTGCAAAGAAGAAGGTTAGCTTCTGAGATGCGCCACCACATGAGCAAAAAAGTGATTTTTCGAAGAAAAATTACGATTTGCGAATGCGGTGAGGATTGCGAGAATTACGCAGTAATGGAGCAATCCGTGTTATTTATTTAAGGAGGACTCAGCATGAAAAAAGAAGAGTTTTTCTTTGATTCCCGTGACGGGATCAGCAAGATCCATGCCATCAGATACACTCCGGAAAATGGGAAGGTCAAAGGCGTATATCAGATCGTTCACGGAATGAGCGAACACTTTTCCAGATACGAAGATATAGCGGAGTATCTGACAGAGCGCGGTTTTGTGGTAACGGGGGACGATCACTTAGGTCACGGCGGTACCGCTGCAAAGAACGGACTAAAAGGATATTTTTGTGACAACGATCCCGCCACTGTTGTGGTGAGGGACGTGCACAGACTCAAAAAAATGACACAGGAACTCTATCCCGGCGTGCCCTATTTCTTAATGGGGCACAGCATGGGTTCCTTTATCGCAAGAAATTATATCTGTCGCTATGGCACCGGAATTACGGGCGCTGTCATCATGGGTACCGGCAATCAGAGCAAGCCCCTCATCGCTGTGTCAAAATTTGTGGCCGGTTTCCAGAAGCTTTTCTTTGGCGACAAGCATCCCGCTTTATTCATAAATAACCTCGCCTTTGGCGGATACAATAAACGTATACCTAATCCCAAGACGCCCTTTGACTGGCTCAGCGTAAATGAAGCGAACGTGGAGAAATATATGGATGATCCCGACTGCGGATTTTTGTTTACGGTCAACGGGTTCAGGACTCTTTTCGAACTGATAGGAAGACTTCTTGACAAAAAGAATCTGGCAAAGGTTCCCGCAGATCTTCCCGTTCTGTTTGTGTCCGGCGCAGAGGATCCCGTAGGCGATTACGGCAAGGGAGTGACAAAGGCTAAAGATGCTCTGGCGGCAGCAGGTGTAAAGGATATCACATTCAAGCTCTATCCGGGCTTAAGGCATGAGATCTTGAACGAGGACGAAAAAGAAAAAGTAAAAGAGGATATTTACGCTTGGGTTCAGGAAAAGTTGAAGAACTGCTAAACAATATCCCGTACGATTTCAGATGGGCAAGGGAAGATGAATGGAAGAGCGCCATGATCATGGTGTGGAAGACATTTATGTCCTATGATTCTCCCGATTACAGCGAAGAGGGAGTAAAGGAATTCTTTGAATTCATTACGGATGATGATATTTATAAAGCATTTTTGAAGGGGACATACAGAGTGATGCTGGCGCTGGACGGAGACCGCATCATCGGAGTGGGTAGCATCAGAAATATGAACGTTCTGTCCCTGCTCTTTGTGGATGGGGAGTACCATCACAAAGGTGTGGGCTCAGTGCTGATAGAGCTTCTCGGAGACTATGTTAAACGCCGAAACGGAGAACTTTTGTTTAAAGTAAAATCATCCCCCTACGCGGTGGGGTTTTACAAGGAACAGGGCTTTTATGCTACCGGGGAGGAGCAGGTGAAGGCGGGGATCAGGGTAACACCCATGGAGAAACGGTTATGAAGATTTTTAACCCCGACAGTCCTTTTATGACCGTGCTGTCAAGGATTGCGGACTTTATTATAATCAATGTATTTACACTGGTGCTGTGCATTCCGGTTATCACCGGAGGCGCTGCGATAACCGCCGGTTATTACGTCATGCTAAAGATAAGACGTGATGAGGACAGCGGTATCGTGAAAATGTACTTCAAGTCATTTAAAGAAAACTTCAAACAAGCCACGATCATCTGGCTGATCATGCTTGTGGCAATGGGCGTGCCCGCGTACCTTTTGGGAGTGGTGCGTGCGAATTTTGGGGAGGCCGTACCCACCGCAGCTAAGGTGCTTCTGGCGGCTGCAGTTTTGCTCTGCGCGTTTTTGTTTTCCATGACGCTTCCTGTTTTGAGCAGATTTAACAACACTGTATCGGGGACCATCAAAACAGGGATTTATCTCGCCATCACAAATCCGCCCAGGAGCTTTCTCATCATAATTATGACGGTGGCACCATTCTATCTCACATATAACTTTATGGTGCTTCTTCCCATAGTCGTGATGTTTGGATTCTCGCTTCCCGCATTTCTGGCTGTCTGCCTGTACAACAAGCAGTTCAAAAAGCTGGAGGGGGATGCAAACGAGGCGCAGGGTATAGCCGAGCCCGGATCAGAGGATGAGCACATTTTTTCGGATGAGAATTCTAAAGTTGATTAGGGAAATGTCCGTGTGATATACTGATTTCAGAGAAGGCATTTTAAAAAATGAAAAAGAATTCAGTAAACAAAATTCTGCTTATTGGGGCTATATTGATCGTGATGGAGTCTCTCCTGGGGTTTGTTTTCCTGGGAGTCTTTTCTGCGTCGAATTCTAAGCTTTATTCAGAGATTTCCACAACATTTACAAATGAAGGAGCCGCGGACCTGGCAGATGAGATCTCAAGAGATCTAACTTCCGTCAGGGAGTATTTATCTGCGGCAGTATCGGTATCCGGCGGTGATAAAAGTATCTTGTCATCGGCGGAATTTCTTGATGCCGTCACAGCCAATACTTCCGCGGGATTCGCCGTATATATTGATGAAAACATGGTTGCCCACAACCGCAGCGGTGAGGCGGTGGATCTGTCGGGAACCGTATATATAGACAAGCTGAAGGCCGGAAAGATCCTCTATGCCAACGACAACGGATTCGGCGAATTGAAGCCCTCCTTCGTGGTGCCGGTCAAGGTAAATGCAGAGGGAAATGATTTTATTGCCGCATATATCGATCCCTTCGTAATGGATGAGAATTTCAAAAACGATCCGTCATATTCCAGCAGCTTCTACGTGCTGGTGGGCGAGGATCACAAATCGGATTATATAGCCGGAAAGCCCGGAAATCTCTTTTTGGCAGAGGGTGTGCTCTGGGAAAACTTACGCAAGTTTTCTAAATCCCAGGATGAATGGAACAGATTTTCCTCCGCCTATGATGCGGGTGAACAGTACATTTTGGAAGCCTATCAGGCAAAGATAACCAGATACATAACATTTGCTCCCGTTAAGAATACGGAGTGGAAGCTGGTGGTGGGATATGATGTCAAATATATCTCAAATGCAGTATCGGGGTGTATCGGAGACGGAAAAGTAATAGTCATCCAGATCTCTATCGTGCTCATGACCATACTTATCAGCTTCGCAGTTATGGCATTCAGGGAGTGGCGCCGCTCTGACAGCAGCAGCAAAGAACTTACCGGAAAAGCCGAGACAGACCTTCTTACCGGGGTATTGAACAAACTTGCCACGGAGACCAGGATCAAGGACTATATCGCTTCAAATCCCGACGGGCAGGGCGTATTCATCCTCATCGACGTGGACAATTTCAAGAGAATAAACGATAAGATGGGACACGCTTTCGGAGATGAAGTCCTCCGCAATCTGGGTCTCAGATTAAAGACACTCTACCGCGCCACCGACATAGTGGGACGTATCGGAGGAGACGAATTCATCGTATTTCTAAAGGATATCAGCGATATGGGCATCATCGAGCGTGAAGCCAGAAAGCTGGAGGTGTTCTTCCGGGACTTCGAGGTGGGAGAGTATACAAAGTATTCTGTTAACGCCAGCCTGGGAGCCACCATTTTCCCCGTGGACGGACAGAACTTTGAAAGCCTCTACAAGAACGCCGACTCGGCGCTGTATTACGTTAAGCAGAACGGAAAGAACAAGCTTGTTTTCTACAAACAGGACGAGAAATTCCCTATTGACGATTAGGGACAAACAACAAAATGAACACAAAAGCGGCGACAAATTGTTCAAATTGTCACCGCTTTTATAATTTTTTTATAAATGATGTCAATTTTGACAAAATGATCCAAAATCTTTGTTTATTTGAGTTATGGCGTTACCCGGCGCTTACAGATATACTAAACATTGTAGTTTTTAATGAATTGCTATTTTAGAAACATAGCTTGAAAGGAGTCACTAAAAATGGCAGGTTTGTCTTTAAAGAACATTTGCAAGGTATATCCTAACGGCTTTGAAGCTGTTAAGAATTTCAACCTTGAGATCGCAGACCAGGAGTTCATCATCTTCGTAGGACCTTCAGGATGCGGTAAGTCAACAACACTTCGTATGATCGCAGGTCTCGAGGATATCTCTTCCGGAGAACTCAGAATTGGCGACAGACTCGTAAACGACGTAGAGCCTAAGGATCGTGACATCGCGATGGTATTCCAGAACTACGCTCTGTATCCTCACATGTCTGTTCGTGATAATATGGCATTCGGTCTTAAGCTTCGTAAAGTTCCGAAGCAGGAAATCGACAAGATGGTTAAGGATGCAGCTAAGATCCTTGATCTTACAAACCTTCTTGATCGTAAGCCGAAGGCTCTTTCCGGTGGACAGAGACAGCGTGTTG
>CACXGM010000180.1 GCA_902767075.1 uncultured Lachnospiraceae bacterium | reverse complement strand
GATTGCAGCAATGATCGTAAATATATGGTTGTATTCCAGAAATACTTCCTGCAGACCGCCCAGTCTGTCTGTTGCGGCAACGATCCTTCCGATGGCAAACAGACCGCCCAGGATCAATACGGATCCGCCAAAATATACGATCAGTCCCTTCAGAACCGAATTGATCAATTTGAATCCATAGAGTCTGAAATAAGCTCCGATGAGGAAAACGATCAGATACCACAAAAATGAGTTTCCTTTTGTGTCCGCAGTAAGTCTGAAGGGCAGAAGGCTCTTAAAGATACATTCATATATCAAAAGAGCCGCGATCACCGTGATCAGCTGCTTTTGAGAGATAGCCTTCAAACCTTTGGTTATCACAGGTGACAGCATATACACCACTACATAGGCCGTAATAAACCAATATGTATCCATATGCACGGGAAGGAAACTGTTAAGCATATGGTAGATATCTCTTTCTCCGGGCTCAAGTCTGCCCGCGATGAGGAATATCAGGAAGGGTATCGCAGAATACAGAACGGTCTGGCAGATAAGCTCTATCAATCGTCTGATCTTAAACTCGGAATTCACCAGAAAATATCCTGAGATAAGCATGAAAATATTCACCGCACCGATGGATAAAACCTCCAATATCCATGCGACCCATCCGTTTGCCGAAAAAGACTTTACAAACGTGGGCAGAAGATCGCTCTTCCCCAAGGCATGAAGCGTTGTCACCATAATCATGGAGATCAATCGCAAAAGTTCCATATTCGCATTACGATTCTTTGTTTTGTTCATCCGCTAATTACCATTCGATCAGTCCGCTGTCTTTGAGTGTGTCGGTTACTTCAATAAGCTTCTCGAGAGGTGCTCCCGTCAGCTCACTGATTTCAAAAAGGTCATTGCGACCGTCAGCATATGCAATGAAATGTCTCATGGCAGCCACTTCATCATAGCTTCCCTTCTTACTAACCGTTGGATATAATCCTCTCTTGCCAAGCTGAGGCTCACAGAGTACTTTTATGAGGTATTTTTCATTGTGCTCCATTGCGTTTATCCAACCCGTCATGAGGCGATAGCTTCCCTCGAAGCCCTCCGGAGATACCAGACTCATGTCGTCTGCAGAAGTATGATACTCCGGATACATGCCATACTTGGAGCGGCAGAATCCGACTACAGGAAGATCGATACCCGGCGCATTGTACTGGCGCTCATCGGATCCTCTTTCCAGAAATGAATAGGTTTTGTGATCCGGGAGATCCTTTAATACTCCCTCCAGACTTCTGTCCGCAAGGGTATTTCCATATCTTGATCTGATGATGGAATATTCTCTGTCGTCTCCGACGCAGCTCAGTACTATTCCCGCATCGGTCTTTTCCTGCAGCTTTTTGTAATTCCTGCTAAGATATGTGATGGAACCGATGGTTTCCGGATTCAGAACGAATCTGTAGGTGTATTTCCTGTCGGGAAGTGAATCTACGTAGCGGATCAGTTCCGCCAGAAGAGCAGGTCCCGAGCACTCATTGTTTGCCATAGAAGGGTGACAGGTGTAGCTTGTGATCAGCAGCTCCCTGTCGCTCTTTCCCGGGATCACACACTCTGCGTATGTGAGGCTTCCGTCAAACAGCTCGCTGTCCACCACCGTATGATATTTTCCCTCGGGAAGGGAATCCAGCTGATTCTTGCTCATACAGAAACCCCAGCGCTCCTTGTAATAGGATGTCACATAAGGGATGAGATCCGGCTGGTCCGCCTGAGTATAAACATGCTCTTTTAATTCATCCAGAGAAACCCACTCATCCACAGGAAGAGAATATCCCAGCACGTGAAGATTACACTTCTCCATGTCTATGATCCTCTCACCTTTTTCATTTTCTATGTAGGCGGTTCTGATCTTCCACTCCTTTGGAACGGTCCAGTCAAAAACCTGAGTTCCGCTGGGAACCTCCGTCAGTTCAAAGTGTCTGCCGGTCCCTTCGGAAATGTAATTGTCCAGGATCTTAAGCGTCTGTCTCACTCCATCACCGGTAATGCTCCTGGTGATGGGAAACATCTTCCCTGCCAGATCATATATTCTTTTTCCTGTTTCGTTTTCAGTTCCCATTTGTTTTTCCTTTTCTTTTGGCCCTACTCTTCAATGAGGAAATTGTGTCTTTCCGGGTCCTCATATTTATCCATGAAGTGCTTTCCAAGATACACTTTTTCGTCAGCAAATCTGATGTTATCAAGCTCTGTGAAAACGCTCACTACTTTTTTGAAATGCATCATCGTGAAGTAGTTCAGTATCTCCATCGGCACCTTTTTGTCAAACTTAAATACATCGGGGAAGATCGTATCATAATCCAGATCGTCCCTGGGATGGATCTTGAGGAAAACAGTTCCTTCCTTGCTGTATTCCTCTATGAGATCGCGGAAGATATTCTCTCTGACATCCATGGTGCTCAAGGGTTCGGTGAGAATGATGATATTGTCCTTTCCGCCCTCGGCTCTTCCCACTTCCTTCATCATTCGGTCCATATCACGCACAAACACCCTAACGAGAGTATCTTTCTGCGCATCCGATATATTCTTTTCCAGCGCATCTCTGGGTACTTCTTTGTATTTATAAAAGTCATCTTTTATGATCGACTTATTATTTACTTCGATATCATCGCAATACTTGCTGTAACCATCCTGAATAAAGATCCAGTTCAGTTTCATGCTCAGGAATTTCTTTACTCCAAAGAATCCTTCGTTGTTATGTTTTGCTGATACGACACGGCTGATAAAGTTCAGTCCGTCCTCCACGGCGTGATAGTGGATCTTTTTCTTGTTTAGATATAAGCCGATGGGGTCCGCATCGCAAAAGACATACACATCATCATATTTGCTGAAATCAACCGGCACAAACTGTTGCTGGAGTTTGGCAAATTTTGATGTGAAAATTATTCTGGGGATCATATTAAAGATGATGTTTCCGCGGTTTACTTTATACTTTGCAAGTTCGGGGAAATAGGTCTCCCTCTTTTCATCGAACTCGTACACTTCCTTGAAATATCCGGAAGCGGCAATCCTGTCCTTCAGATCGCCAAAGTCGTTTGACATAAGGCTCAGGACCATGGTTGCATTTCCTTTTTCTTCTTCACCCAATGCAAATTCTTTTAAGAATGAAACGTATACATGATAGAAAGTATGACAGACATAAATCCTGCCGTTTTTAGTATTCAACTGAAAATCTCCTCCAACTTACCTGCTATTCTCTCGGCCCCTCTACCGTCCACCAACAGCTTTGCCGCAGCGGACATTTCCTTTCGCTTTAAAGGGTTCTCTGCCAGCTCCGACACTTTATCAAGAGCCTCTTTAGCAAACTCTTTTGTGTCGTTTACCATACCAAGAGAAAGCATTATATTCTTTTTTGAAAACGCCTTCGCTCCTAACCGTTGGTTATCAGCCACCGAGAAGTTTACGGAAGGCACGCCGCATGCACAGAGCTCGTACATAGTACTTCCCGCCGCTGTCAGCGCTATATCGCAGTCACACATCAGTGCCTGCATATCTTTTACACCGATATGCGTTATGATACCGGGGCATTTAGTTTCATATTCTTTTAGCTGCTTTGCAGAATCCGTGAGCGTCCCCAGGACAAAATGATACTCCATTGACTCATCCCCCCGTTCCGCCGCTTCTCTTGCGAGCGCGGGTGCTACATGTGCGGGGTCGGAACCTCCTGAAAGGATCAAAACCTTCTTTGCCTTTTCTTTTATCCGGATGGGCGGCGTATCTCTGAATTCGCGCCTCAGAGGCGCATACTCGGGTCCCAGGATCAGTTCCGGAGCTGCCTGTGAGTACCCGCAGGATGCCGTCGCTCCCCAATCGTTTCGCATGTTCTCGTATCCTGATTTATCGGCATATATATTATAATTTATGATACCTGTTACAGGCATGGGGCTGAAATAATCATCTATATAGACTGTCTTTATCTTATCACCAATGGTTATGAAATACTTTGGTGTTACGAAATAACTGTCAACCACCATTCCGGTGGCATCCCGAAATTCCGGCAGATTCATCAGCTTATCTGTCTCGTCTTCAGGCTTTGTATAGTCTGTATCCAATACGACAGATCTGTATCCCCTCTCCGATATAATGCCATCCATCTCATGATCTGAGCATATAAAAACAGATTCTATTTTCTTTTCACTTAACGCATCCGCAATGGACAGGCATCTCATTACATGTCCCGTACCCAGCTTAGCATTTCCGTCTGCTCTGAAAATAATCATATTCTGATCCCGTAACGGCAAAATTCACCCTCGGTGCTTATCAGCTCATAGCCAAGGGCCTCGATAAACTTGACAGATCCTTTGTTTTCTTTGTGGATGATAGCTTCACACCGGGTGCAGTTCCATTTTTCCTTTGCATATTTCATGATGCCCATAACTGCTTCCGATGCGTATCCGCTTCCCCGGGCATCTTTTTTTAAAATATAACTGACCTCTGCGGTGTCCGCCCCTTCCTCTCGCTGCAGTCCGAAAACTCCGATGATCCGGCTATGCTCTTTCTTTACGGGCTTTACATTTCCCGCAGGTAACACATCCTCTTCTTCACAGACATCTTTATGAAGCATTGCCACAAGATCTATTCTGTTTTTGTTTTTAAGATAGCTGTTTCTGTACCAGGAGATATGCTCACCAATGGTTATCCTATGCGGTTCCTTGAAATAGCGATAAACTTCCTCATCGCCTCTCATCTCCACAATGCTTTCCGCATCTTCTTCACACATTTCCCGCAGGAATAACCTGTCCGTATGTATTTGTATTATCTCTCTATCTTGTCCCATAGGATAGGTTCTCCAAAGGTGATGTCTTCCGCGGCTTTCTTTCCGATCACATCTTTATAGCAGATGGGAGAAAGTCCGTTG
>CACXGM010000179.1 GCA_902767075.1 uncultured Lachnospiraceae bacterium | reverse complement strand
TACTCCATGATGGGCAACGACCTGAGCATCAAGAAAGCCCAGTTCGTCCTGGGCCGGATCAAACGCGAAAAGATCACGTCGGTCAAAGGATTTAGTCTTTGACGAACTGACTGATCTGCTCGCGGAAGCCAGCTGGATGTCCGCATAAGTGGACTACCCCTGTCATGATGGCAGGGGATACATATACTTGAACTTTGCAAGGAATCCTTGAATATTGCCTGTGCTCCTGATATAATAATTCCACAAAGAAGTGCTCATTTCGATCATGTTTTGTTTGAAGAACAGGAGGGCCACCATGGCTGTCTGCTATAACAAACTGTGGAAGTTGCTGATTGATAAGAAAATGACTAAAACTCAACTCTTCCAAAAAGCTAAGGTCAGCACGAATGCAATGGCAAAGCTCGGAAGGGATGAAGATGTTCGAGTTGAGGTGCTGATAAAAATCTGTGCGTGTCTTGGCTGCACGCTGGATGATATTCTGGAAATCATCCCAGATAAAACGGAGCTACAGGCTTAATTGAGAGAACTGCATGTTTTTCCAGTTCAGTATCCCTATTGTTCAGGGAGGATGACGGTATGGCACTCATTATTTGTCCAGAGTGTGGAAAGAGAATATCAGATAAAGCTGCCGCATGCCCTAACTGTGGGTTGCCGGCGAAATTCTTTCATTCGATAAAAGAAGAAAAAAACCTTGTGATGGAAACTACTTCTTCCTATGTTCCAGATGTACCACGGGATATTAATCTGCAAAACATAGGAAACATCCTGGTTTCTTTTGACAAAGACTACATCTTATACTTTAATCCAAATCATTATATTTCTACACGAGAGAAACAAGAGCTAAAAGTCGTTTATGGTGGATATTACAAGTATTTAAAGGCCAAAATGGTCTTTGATTATGTCTGTAATCACGCAAAAATCTTGCGTGTGGATATTGACGCGCTAAAGCGATTTCTGATCCACATGCATCATCTAGACAATGATGTCGAAGTTCATAATTCAACTTTTGTAAATCAAAAACTCGAACAGGAGAAGGACTATTTTGACCATATCTTAGAAAAGATAGATCCTCACATCAATCTGGATGAAGAACAGCGACGGGCTGTGATTACAGACGATGACTATTGTCTTCTTGTTGCCGGGGCAGGAGCGGGTAAAACTACGACAATGGCAGCAAAGGTCAAGTATTTAGTTGATCAGCAAAACATTAAACCTGAGGAAATCATTGTCATTTCCTATACGAACAAGGCTATTGGTGAGCTTCAAGATCGTATCAATAAGGGTCTTGGTATTGATGCAAGAGTGTGTACGTTCCACTCCTTTGCTTTTGATATTGTAAAGAAATTCTCGGTAGAACCGCCTGAGATCAATTTCTCGTCATATAAAATCATTTTTGAGATGCTAGAAAAGGCCATTTTTGACAATAAGCCTCTCATGCGGAACTTGGTTCTTTTCCTCGGCTACTATTTTGATTTGTCGGAAGATGTCTTCAAGTTTGAAAACTTAAATCAATACCATCTCTACAAAGCAGCACAAGATTATGAAACACTAAAAAGTGGTCTTGGTGAGTATGTGAGGAAAGTAGCTCAACAGCGAACCAAACAGGTAAAGACGATTACTGGTGAATACCTTCGTTCCATACAGGAGGTTCAAATTGCTAATTTCCTGTATCTGAATGGGTTGGACTACGAGTATGAGAAAACATATCCGTATGATTCTCCTTCTCGCAACAAAAAATATACTCCCGATTTCTATATTTGTCAGGGTGAGCATGAAGCATGGCTCGAGCATTATGCTCTTACTGAGAGCGGGTATAGTAGTGTGCTGACTCAGCCGGAGATTGCCAAGTACAAACGTTCAATCCGTGATAAACGACAGCTTCATAAGACCCATGGGACAAGGCTTCTGGAGACTTGGTCCCTTTACAACGACAGACTTCCGTTAATGGATCATTTAAAAGATACTCTTGAGAAAGAAGGATTTATCCTTAAGCCTCGGGATCTGACAACTGTATACAAGAAAATAGTTGAAACCGGAAAAGACAAGTATATTTATAAGCTGATTCTGTTCATGATGAAGTTCATTGAGCAGTATAAAACTACTGGTTATGATGCCGGTGGATTTGAGATCCTTAAGAGGAAAACTGATAACCCGAGGACATTACTGTTTTTGGACATTGCTGAGCAGGTATATCACTACTATCAAAACAAGCTCAAGCAAAACAACCAAATCGATTTTGCAGATATGATAAATGATGCAAATTTTTATCTGCAGGAGATAGAACAACAGCATCTAGAATTGCCGTACAAATACATCATTATCGATGAGTTTCAGGATATTGCCCGGCAACGATTTAATCTTACGAAGCGGCTTTCGGAGATCACAAAAGCAAAAGTAGTTGCTGTAGGTGATGACTGGCAGTCGATATACGCTTTTTCTGGTTCCGATATTACTCTCTTCACAAGATTTCTTGAGCT
>CACXGM010000178.1 GCA_902767075.1 uncultured Lachnospiraceae bacterium | reverse complement strand
GCTTGCATTATTCATCTGCGCACCGGTCGCATCCATAGCGGAGCGTTTTTTGCTTCATAGGAAAATGCAGAGCAATTTCCTATGAAGCAAAAATAGCCTCCCCGTAAATGACTCCGGGGAGGCTTTGGTATACCGATATTTATCCCTGCAAACCTCTTGACTGGCGGTCCATATCCTCTACAACGATATCAAAGATCTCGCCGAGGGTTCTGCAGTACTCAAGGATCTTCCAGGGCTCGTTGGTGTGATAATGAACCTTCATAAGGTCCTCGTCGCCGCCGCCGGCATAACTGTCACCGACAAAGTTGTTGATGATGTATTCTCTGAGGTCGTCCTCATCCATCTCACAGCCTTCGATAAGAAGCTGGGTATCATAGCGAAACTCGATGCTCTGTTCTTCCATATTATCTCCTATCTGCCTTGCGGCACCAAAATTTGTGGAATCTATCGATCCCCACGGAGGCTATTTTAACATAAATGCTTTTGTTTGTACAATGCAGGGAATCATGATTATTTATCAATTCAGGATGCATAATTATAAAATTATAAAATAGGATAGTTCCGCTTGACTTTGAACAATGGTAAGTGTAAACTACCCTCTTGTGTGCTAGGAAAGGAAAGATTTTATGATTTACTTCGATGATCTGCCGCTTGATAATGAAATCTTGACGGCACTGGGGGAGTTATCTATCAATTATGCCTTTCAATCTATATTCTATCCCGATGGGAAGACCGTGTTTGCACGAGAGGCGCTAATGAGGCCCACTGAGATGTCAGTGACCGATCTTATCAACAAGTATACCAAAGAAAACAAACTTCATATTTTGGAGGTCGCGACTATTTTCGGAGCGATGCAGGAGTATCTCTTAAGGGGATACACGGAAAACATCTGCCTGAACTCTTTTCCGACCGAGTGTTTTAACCAAGAAGAATCCCAGGCTTTTTGGGATTACTACGGTGAGAGTGACATTGCGTCCATCATTATGGAAATCCTCGAATACCCGGTCTATTCCGAAGAAATGGCAAAGGTGAAGAAAGATTTTTATAAGAATTATTCAACGCCCATATCCATAGATGATTTCGGAAGCGGTGTAAATGATATGAAGGTTGTGGATTTCTATGATCCGTCCCTGGTCAAGATCGACAGATCGCTCCTTATGAATGTGGACAAGGAACCGGAAAAACAGGAGAAGATCACCAATCTTATAAAAGAATTACACTCAAAAAATGTATACGTCGTTGCTGAAGGTGTTGAGACCGAAGGGGAGTTTGATTTTATGGTGTCAGCAGGAGCAGATTTCCTGCAGGGCTATTATCTTCACAGACCGGAATAATAGAAGCGTCTTTGCCGATAATGGCAGGGGCGTTTTTTCTTTTTACCTTCAGCGAATCGGATCGGTGCGGATTTGTCTGTAAATACAGTATATCACTCTTGCGGAAAACGGTTTCCGCGGTTTATAATATGCTTATCACGTATAGTGGAGAACATACAGTAAAAAGAATACGGGAGGCATTAAATGGCAGATTACGGAAGAATACTGAATTGGGAAACAGCAGATAATGAGGTGAAGGTATCTTTTGAAAAGCAGAAGATGATCATAACTGTTTTAACAGACGATATCATTAATGTGTTTGTTCCTCTATGGTCGGAGGAACACAGATCAAAGGCGATAGAGCCGGATGATATGGATCGCGTCCTTAAGAAGGGTGCGACATTTGAAGTGAAGGAGATAAAGGGTTCTGCCGAAAAAAACGATATCACTATTGAAATATCGACCGGGAATCTAAAAGCAATAGTAACCAATGGTGGCTTTGTGGATTTCTATGATATGAAAGGAAAGCTTCTGTCTGCAAATTACCGTGGAGAGAGAAAGTCCCGCCGTGTCATCAATATGTGGGATTTAGAGCTTCTGAAGGCTGAGGGACATGACACAAAGGGGCTTGAGAATAATTCAAAGCCGGTGGAGGATGTTCGCGTTGTGGAGTCGGATGAGCCCATTTTTGGCCTCGGTGATAAGAGCGGATTTTTAAATAAGAGAAGCTATGAATACGAGAACTGGAATTCCGACGACCCTTCCGCTCACACGGAGCAGTTCAGGTCACTCTATAAGTCCATTCCCTTCCTGATCTGCAAGAATAAAGAAGCAGCCTACGGACTTTTCTATGACAATACTTTTCACGGATATTTCGATCTGGCAAAGGAGAACGCGGAGTATATGGTCTACGGCGCGGATGACGGCAACTTGGATCTTTACTTCATTGGCGGAAAGACTATTCCCGGTGTCATCGAGAACTACACCTTCCTCACCGGCCGTGCACCTCTTCCTCAGCTCTGGACTCTGGGATATCATCAGTGCCGCTGGGGATATAAATGTAAAGAGGATATCAGAGAGGTCGCTGAAAAGTACCGTGAGACCGGTATTCCCTGTGAATCCGTGCAGTACGACATCGATTACATGGACGGATACAGGGTATTTACCTGGAATGAAAAGGACTACGGCCCCGCAGGTGAGCTGATAGAAGACCTGGCAAAACAGGGCTTTAAGAGCGTGATAAATACCGACCCCGGAACCAAGGTGGAGGACGGTTATTTCATGTACGAAGAGGGAAAGGGGAAGTACTTTTTCCGTACTGCGGACGACAGCGCAGATTATGTGAATGCAGTGTGGCCCGGGGATGCAAATTATCCCGACTTTGGACGTGAGGATGTTCGTAAGTGGTGGGGAAAACACATCGCAGAGATGATGGATGAAAAGAAGATCATGGGCTTCTGGAACGATATGAATGAGCCTGCCAGCTTCAACGGTCCTCTTCCCGAGGATGTGATCGGTCACGACGGCGAGAGAAAGACTACCCACAAAGAGCTTCACAATGTGTACGGACATTTCATGTCAAAGGCTACCTATGACGGGATAAAGGAACACACCGGGAAGAGACCCTTTGTCATCACACGCGCCTGCTACAGCGGAACACAGAAATATTCCACAGTCTGGACCGGAGACAATCAGAGCCTGTGGTCCCATCTGCAGATGATGATCCCTCAGCTCTGCACCCTGGGAATGTGCGGATACCCCATCGCGGGCGTTGATATCGGAGGCTTCGGCGGAGATACCACCCCGGAGCTTTTATCCAGATGGATAGAGGCAGCAGCCTTCTCAACATTCTTCAGAAATCATTCCGCCAACGGAACCATCCGTCAGGAGCCCTGGCAGTTTGGCCCAGAAGTGGAAGAGATCTACAGGAAATACGTAAAGCTCCATTATCGTTTCCTGCCCTATATTTACGACCTGCTTCACGAGGAGCAGGAAAACGGTCTGCCTGTAATGAGACCCCTTGTTATGCACTATGAGGAGGATCCTGCTACATATAATATAAATGATGAATATCTTGTGGGAGAAAAGATCCTGGTGGCTCCTGTTGTCAACCAGGGTGAGACTGTGCGTAAGATATATCTCCCCGAGGGTACCTGGTACAATTACCTGACGGGTGAAAAGCATCAGGGACCAGAAACCTTCCTGGAAAAGGCACCCCTTGACTATATGCCCATTTATATCAAGGGCGGCAGCGTGATACCTATGTATGATGAAATGGCTTATATCGGGGAGAAGAATTTAGATAAGCTGATCCTGCTTGCCACTCCCGAGGGAGGAAAATGCGTTCACTATCAGGACGGCGGAGAGGATCTTTCTTACCTTGACGGAAACTATAATCTGTACGAGTTTACGGTGGATCCTGAGGGCAAACTTTCGACCGATCTGCTGAATAAAGCGAAAAATGTATCGCAATATGACAGCATAAACGTGATATCTTTCTAAAATTTTCAAAATTATATGATATAAAGTCAGAAAATATGGTAAAATAATTCACGTAGCTTGTAAATTTTTTATACAAGACGAAGGTGTTTGAAAGGAGCAAAGAAAAATGGGACTTATTAAAGCAGCATTAGGTGCTCTCGGCGGACAGCTTGCAGATCAGTGGAAAGAGTTCTTCTACTGCGATGCCATTCCTGCCGATGTGCTTGTTGTAAAGGGACAGAAGAAGACCACCGCAAGGTCTTCAAATACAAAGGGAGAGGAAAACATCATCTCCAACGGATCAAGGATCGCTGTAAACAATGGTCAGTGTATGATCATCGTTGAATCCGGTAAGGTTGTTGAGCTCTGCGCAGAGCCCGGTGAATTTACCTATGATTCAGGTACAGAGCATTCATTCTTTGACGGCGGAAACCTGGGACAGAATTTCCTGAACTTCTTTAAGCAGTTCGGAGATCGTTTCACCTTTGGCGGACAGCCCGGCAAGGATCAGAGAGTTTATTATTTCAATATCAAGGAGATCATCGGCAACAAGTACGGAACCCCCAGACCGGTTCCCTTCAGAGTTGTTGACCAGAGAGCAGGTATTGACATCGACGTATCCGTAAAGTGCTTCGGTGAATACAGCTACAAGATCTCCAACCCCATGGTATTCTATACCAACATCTGCGGCAACGTAGCTCAGCAGTACAACAGAAGCGAGATCGACGGACAGTTAAAGAGCGAGTTCCTCACAGCTCTCCAGCCTGCATTCGCAAGGATCTCCGAAATGGGAATCAGATATTCCGCAGTAATGGCCCACACTCAGGAGCTGGCAGACGCTATGCGTGAAGAGCTCACCAAGCAGTGGTTTGAAGAGCGCGGAATCGAGATCGTTAAAGTCGGCGTATCCTCACTGGCAGCAGACGAGGAAGACGAGAAGATGCTCAAAGAGCTCCAGAAGAATGCTGCATTTGTGGATCCCAACATCCGCAATGCAAACCTTGCAGGAGCTACTATGACAGCTATGAACGCAGCTGCAAACAATCAGCAGGCCGGACCCGCTATGGCATTCATGGGAATGAACATGGCACAGATGGCAGGCGCAAACGCAGCAGGCGGATTTGCACAGGCTGATGCAGTAAATGCACAGATTAATGCACAGTATGGTCAGCAGGCACCTCAGCAGGCACAGCCTCAGATGGCACCTGCAGGCGCAGTTCCCGGATGGACATGTCCTTCCTGCGGAAAGCCCGCAAGCGGAAAGTTCTGCCCTGAGTGCGGAACCAAGAGACCTGAGCCCGAAGTTGGCTGGAAGTGCTCCTGCGGCGCGGTAAACACCGGTAAGTTCTGTGCAGAGTGCGGTGCAAAGAAGCCCGCAGGCGAGCCGATCTACAAGTGTGATAAGTGCGGATGGGAGCCCGAGGATCCTAAGAATCCTCCCAAGTTCTGCCCTGAGTGCGGCGATCCCTTCGATGACGGAGATATCGTTCAGTAACTGTAAAAACACATATTATATAATTTTGCAAGGGTCAAATAATATTTTGACCCTTGTGTTGTATTTAAGTGTTTATGCTTTGAAAGAATAGGAAACCGTATGACGATCACAATTCTTGACTATAACGAAAAAACACAACTCTACGACATTTACCCGGAAGAAATCCTGGAGGAGAGTGATATATGCGTCGGTGCGCTTTCCGGGGAAGAACTGCACGGAATCCTGACAGCAAGATCCATGCAGAAGGGAATCTTCAATATCACTTTTTTACATGTGGACGAAAGTCTGCGAAGGCAGGGGACCGCACAGGATATGCTGAGGCTTTTATGCCAGACGGTAAGAGTGCTGGGAGCTGAAGCTCTGACCATGAGTTTTTTTGTTGAAGATAAAGATGATGCGCTTCTGCCCTTTGCAGAAAAGAACGGGTTTAAAAGGACAGTCAGATCCGGCGTCATTACTGTTCCGCTTTCGGCTGTGTCTATAGCATTGGATAAATTGAAGTCAAAGGAATATCCGGGGGAGATCATCCCTCTTTCAAAGGTTACGGAAGCTAAGTGGAAGGAGTTCAGAGAACGTCTTCTTGAAATAAAAGATGATGCAGCCGGGGAAAAAACTAACGATCTGTATATGGATCCCGGCAGCAAGAGCAGCTATAACAAGGATATCAGCTTTCTGTCATATGACAAAAAAAAGATTCCCACAGGGGGAATCTTTATGAGAGAGGATGAAGGGTTCCTGGTGCTGGACTATCTGATTTCCCTTAAAAGGAGTGACGCTGTCCTGACCATGAATCTGGTAAGGACAGCCTGCGAGGCTCTGGAGGAAAGGTACAGCGAGATAAAAATAAAAATGCATGCGTTCAGCCCGGAAGCGAAAAAGCTTGCCGTGAATCTATTAGGAAAGTACGCAAAAGAAAGTGAAGATGTAGTGCACATGGTGAAGTACCTGTAGGAGGACCGGCATATGGATTTCAAGGAAAAAGAACAGGCTGCACAGAAAAAAAATGAACAGAAAAACACTGAACAGGTAAAGCTTGCCGACAAGTTGAATGTTCTTGACGAACAGAAAAACCTGTATATCCCGCTGACTCCGGAGGAAGCAAAAAAGGAGAGAGAGTCTACCAAAACGCGTCTTTCTGAAAGGTTTGAGAAAGCAAAGACGAGAAAGCTGACTGTCAAGAAGGCTGAAAGGAACGGTACTGTAAAAAGCATAACGAGAGTTACAAAAAAACACCTTTTAAAGAAGGATGAAACCGTTACGGAGAAAGTGTTCTATTACGAAACGGGTGAAAAGCTGGCGGATATCAGACAGGAGAATGCGGAATTTTTACGCAGGGGATCATTTGACGTAAAGGACCTCAAGGCAGATTACCGCATGAGTACGGATATTTCCGTGAAAGCAGCCGTGGGCTATGAACCCTTTAAGCAGCTGTCACAGTTCTATCCGGATATGTCCGCCGAGGGAATGAAGGCAGAAGACTTTAATGAGCTGGTAAAGAAATACGGCAAAAAAGAAGGTACTCCGGATCGCTTTGAGGTACTTGATAAATTAACCGAAAAAATACTGGGAATAAATCCTTCTGATTTCGATTTCAGCTCCGACAGCGCGATGGCTCAAAAGGCTGCGAGATTTGAGAATATGAATGCAATGGTATCCGCGTACAGAGAGCTTTTGGAGGATAATCCACACTACGCGGAACACCTTAAGAATACAAAAGACGAAGGAGAAAACGAAAGCTATTTTAACAAGCTTCAGAAACAGATGGTAATAATGACGGCAATGTCAGATTATTATCGTATAAGGAAAATGATCATGTCCGACTCCGAATATATCGCATACGGAGCCGATATAGAGCAGGAGATAAAGGAGACTGATTCCAAGGGTACCAGGCACTTAAAGGAAATGCTCAGGGCATCCTATCATATCGCTTCAAATCTTAACCGCCTTATCGGAAAGAGCGATGATATGGATGTGCTTGACCTGTCCTCCGGCAAGAATAAGCTTTCCCGGGACAGCAGTGAAAGGATCGATAAGGTTTTCTTTACAAGTAAGAGGAAGCTTCTTAAGGCGGGTGATGATGCCACAGAGGTAATACTTAAGCGTGAGGACGGGATCAGGGATGAACTTGACCGGCTGCAGAGAGAAGCGGATTTTATAGCTGATATCAAGATCAGAAATGCTATGGGTGAACTTACCGATATCAGCAGGACTGTTTATGATAAAAAGGAGAAAAAGTATAAGAAAGTAAAATATACAACACCGTTTCTGGCACTTTACAGCGGGGCAGCGGCAGTAGCTCTTGATGTTCAGTTTGGTCTGGATGTTAAAAAGGAGGAAAAGAAGCGTCCTGACCAGCTGGAGCGGATAGAGGATCTGGGGAAGAAAACACACAATGGAACCATTTCTCATAATTTTGAATTCGGATCAAAAAAATACCCTGAGCTTGATAAACTTTCGATGAGTGATATTATCGAACGCATGAAGCACAAGCTTATGCTGGATCTTAACGATGATCTCTCCGACAGCGAGATCGTGGAACTGGTCGAACAGGAACTCCTGAGCAGTGAAAAGAATTTTTTTGAAGCAGGAAAGGTTGAATCAAAAAAAGCAGAGGGAAAGGAACTGACAGAAGAAGAGAAAAAAGTTAAACCGATTGCCCCGGAGGTATACGAGTATTACGAAGAGGCATATATAGATGCGGCAATGAGGAGCATATACAGACACTTTGCTCTTTTTGAACGGATCGAACAAACTCTCGGAGCTAAAGCGCTGATACTGCATCCGTCAGATCTGCTGATCAAATATCCTGAGGAGGCGCAGCAGCTTATAAATTCAGCCGTTACCGTAACGAATATCATTGAGAGGAAATCTGCGGATACTCTGCAGGGATTTATAGAAAAATATAATAAGGATTATTCAAAGAGAAACAAATATAAGGTAGATGCTCAGAAGTTTGTGGATTCTGCGGATCTTTACGGCTCTATCACAATGAAACTGGTCGGTTTTACCTACACGAGGTTCTATCTTGCCAACATTTACCGGGAGGATAAGGGCATGGACCCTATGGAAGATGAGTTCACCGATATGTACTCCGAAGAGCATATGGAGCGTATTCGTAAGAATGTGGGAAAGATGGGTATTACTGCAGAAAAGATCGATCAATGCTATGAACAGCATAAAAACGATACTGTGGTAAAACTGATGCAGAATTCTTCCTTTAAAAATTCGATCAACCCTACAGATGACGGTGATTCTACCTTTAGATCTGCGGTTTATCTGTATTATCATCCGGAAGTATTAAACTCTAAAATGGCCAAGCTGATAACTAATTCCTTTGCTGTTACAGCCAGGGGGACACAACCGCCGGATGCCTTTAGGAGGGCCTTTAAGCACGGATATGTCAGGGATTTCACAAAAAAAGAACTGCAGGAATATGAGGCTGACCTTAAAAGAAGAGGAATGCCCCCTGTCAATGTGGATGTTGACGGAAATATTCTGGATGAAAATGATCCGTATTATCTGAAGGTCTATTATGATGTGCTTGCAGAGGAAGAGGCAAAGGAGCAAGAAGCCAAGAAGCAAGAGGCTGACAAAAACAGTAATGATATAGTATAAAGACCCTGGGGGACGGAGTCAGTGGGTCATTGTTTGAAAATTCTGACAATGGCCCACTGACTCCGTCCCCTAGGGTCTTTTCGCCCCCTAGGGTCTTTTTTTAGTTTCTCTTTGCGATCATGCGCACAAGCGAAGCGAATTCAATGCGGTATTCGTCATTGCCGATAAGTTCCGTGCAGCCCTCCAGGACATCATCGATG